>REEP01000055.1 GCA_007695045.1 Rhodospirillales bacterium
GGGTGCACTTCCGCATCCCCATCGGCCCCGGCATCGTCAACCGGTTCGTGCCGAATCCGGAGCTGAAGCCGCAGCGCACCACCACCTGGGAAGCCGGCGCCGGCATCGATTTCCAGGACATTCTCGGTCCCGGCGACCGGTTCCAGGTGAAGGGCTCGCGCTACGTGACCCGTGGGACCGACTTCATCGACCTCCGGGTCGATCAGCCCACGCCTTTCGTGACCTGCAACCCGTTCATCCCGGGGAACTGCGACGGCACTACCACCGCCAGCAACGTCGGCCGTGCCAAGCTGCGCGGCACCGAGGTGGAAGCGGTCTACGACCATCCCCGTGCCCGCCTCGCCATCAACTACGCCTGGATCGACGGCAAGGACCGCGACACCGGCGAACGCCTCGGCGTGCTGTTCCCCGAGAACGTCAATGCCGACGGCGCGGTCAAGCTGCCGGAGATCGATTCCATCTTCGGCTGGCGCGTCACCTATGCCACCCGCTTCACCAAGGTGAACGACCCGGCCCAGGAGCGGGGCAGCTTCGTCGTCCATGACACCTACTTCGCCTGGGCCCCCAGCGACGGGCTGCTACAGGGCCTCAGGGTCGACCTCGCCGTCGACAACATTTTCGACAAGGCCTACGCGCGCGCGTTCACCGGTGCGTTCGAGACCGGCCGCAACGTCAAGGGCCTCCTGACCTACACGATGACTTGGTGACGACTGGACCCAAAAGGAGAACATCCGATGCACACCGCCACCGAAGCCGATGCAGGCATCATCCGCGACCGCTTCCATGCCTTGCAGAAGGAGCGTCCTAACGCCCGGGCCCGTGACCTTGCCGATGCCCTCGACCTCAGCGAAGGCCAAGTGGTCGCCGCGCGCTGCGGTGACGGCGTGGCCCGACTGGCACCGCGTTGGCACGACCTGCTGCTCGGGCTGACCGCGGTCGGTCCGGTGATGGCGCTGACCCGCAACGAGTATGCCGTGCACGAGAAGATCGGCACCTACGGCAATGTTGAGCTGTCCATCGGCACCGGCTTGGTGCTGGACCCGGACATCGACCTCCGCATCTTCTTCGACCATTGGGCTCACGCCTTCGCCGTCACCGAGACCCGGAACGGCCAGGCACTGACCAGCATCCAGGTGTTCGACCGGGACGGCACGGCCGTGCACAAGGTGTACGTACAGGGCGAGACCGACCGGTCCGCCTGGGACCGCCTGGTCGCCGACTTGACCGCCGACGATCAGACTCCCGGCATGGCGGTGACACCGCTGCCGCCGGTTCGCCGCGACCGGCCGGATGCGCACGTGGATGCCGAGGCGCTGCGGGGGAAATGGCGCGCGCTCACCGACACCCACGATTTCTTCCCGATGCTCAAGGATCTCGACGTGGGCCGGGTGCAGGCGTTTCGTCTGGTCGGGCGGGAGTTCGCCGAACCCGTCGGTGATGACGCCTTCGCCGTGGCGCTGCACCGGGCGGCGGCGACGGCGGTACCGATCATGATCTTCGTCGGCAACCCCGGGGTGATCCAGATTCACAGTGGCCCGGTCGGAACGGTGCGCGAGATGGGTGAATGGCTGAATGTGCTCGATCCCGGCTTCAACCTTCACCTCCGCACCACCGGTGTGACGGAACGCTGGCTGGTCCGCAAGCCGACCAGTGACGGCATCGTCACCTCCCTCGAGCTGTTCGATGCCAATGGCCGGCAGATCGCCTGGATGTTCGGCCAGAGGAAGCCGGGGGTGCCGGAGCGGACGGAATGGCGGGTCCTCGCCGAAAGTCTGGCCAAGGCGGCTGCCTGATGGCGGGGCGATGGTTGCCGGGCTGCCGCACGGCCCGCGCCGCGGCCGTGGGGCTTGCGGCCATGCTGATCGCGTCTGGTGATGTGGACGCCGGTGACGGGCCCGAGAACGGCGTGGTTTCGGTCGGCGGCGCGGTCACCGAGATCGTGTTTGCGCTCGGTGCCGAGGACCGGCTGGTGGCGGTGGACAGCACCAGCCAGCATCCGGAGGCGGTGCGGCACCTTCCCAACGTCGGCTACCTGCGCCAGCTCGCGGCCGAGCCCATCCTGGCCCTGAACCCGAGCCTTGTCCTGGCGCTGTCCGATGCCGGGCCGCCGCACGCCCTGGACCTGATCCGGCAGGCGGGCGTGCCGGTTCTGACGGTGCCCCATGAGCCGACCCCGGCCGGCGTCGTGCGCAAGGTGGCGATCGTTGCCGAAGCCCTGGACCGGGCGCACGCGGGGAAGTCCTTGGCCGAGCGGATCACCGCCGACCTGGAGCGTCTGTCGGCCGCGGTAAACCGCCGATCCGAAACTCCGTCCGTGCTGTTCATGTTCTCGGCCGGGGGCGGTGCGCCGCTGGTCGCCGGCAACGACACCTCGGCCGCCGCGATCATCGCCCTGGCGGGAGGCCGCAACGCGGTCACCGGCTATGACGGGTTCAAGCCGTTGAACCCCGAAGCGGCGATTGCGGCGGCGCCCGATGTCATTCTGGTCACCACCGGCACCCTCGAGGCGCTCGGCGGGGCGGAGGTGGTCCTGTCGCTGCCCTACCTTGCCCCCAGCCCCGCCGCGGCGGCCGGACACTTGATCGCCATGGATGCGCTGCTGCTGCTGGGGTTCGGGCCCCGCATCGGCGAGGCGGTGCACACGCTGGCGAGCCGCCTGCATCCGGACCTGGTCCTGCCGCCGACGGCGGTGCGGGCAAGCCGCTAGTCCTGGCATGATGAACGCGCCCACGGCGTCGCCGATATCCGCGTTTGCCGCTGCGGCGGCGCGCCGGCAGCGACACGTGCGCTCGGCCGGCTTGGCGCTCGTGATGCTGTGGACCGGTGTCTTTGTCCTGGCGGTGGGGTGGGGCGCCGTCGCCATCGGGCCGGTGGAGATCGCGGTGATCCTGGCCCACCGGCTGGGGATCGACCTGGGGGTGGCGTTCTCGGCGCGCGACGAACTGATCCTCCTGAACATCCGGCTCCCCCGCGCGGTGCTGGGCGCCCTGGTGGGGGCGACGCTGGCGGTATCGGGGGCGGCGCTGCAGGGGTTGTTCCGCAACCCGCTGGCGGACCCGGGCCTGATCGGCGTCTCCACAGGGGCCGCCCTGGCGGCGGCGCTCACCATCGTGCTCGGCGGCGGCACGGGGTGGCTGCTGACGGTGATTCCGTTGAACTACCTGCTTCCCGTGGCGGCGTTCGCCGGCGCCCTTGTGGCCACCCTCCTGGTCTACCGCATCGCCAGCCGCGACGGACGCACCGACGTTGCCACCATGCTGCTGGCCGGCATTGCCATCAACGCCATCGCCGGTGCGGCCATCGGCTTGATGGTCTTTATCAGTGACGACCAGCAATTGCGCGACCTCAATTTCTGGATGCTGGGCAGTCTCGGCGGCGCCGGCTGGCAGACCATGCTGCCGGCGCTGCCGCTGCTGCTGTTGCCGCTGCTGGCCTTGCTGCTGCTGTCGGGGCCGTTGAACGCGCTGCTGCTGGGCGAGCAAGAGGCGGTCCACCTGGGCTATGACGTGGAGCGCGCCAAGACCCTGATCGTGCTGCTGGTGGCAGCCGGTACCGGTGCGGCGGTGGCATTGACCGGGGTGATCGGGTTCGTGGGGCTGGTGGTGCCGCACCTGATCCGGCTGATGCTGGGGCCGGACCACCGCGCCCTGCTGCCGCTTTCGGCGGTGCTGGGAGGGGTGCTGCTGCTGGCCGCCGACATGCTGGCGCGGACCGTGGTGCTGCCGGCGGAACTCCCCATCGGCATCCTCACCAGTTGCGTCGGCGGTCCCTTCTTCCTCTGGCTGCTGATGCGCCGGCGGGTGGTCCAGTTGTGGTGACGAGGGGGTGATGCTGACCGTCGATACAGTCGCCGTGCGGCTCGGACACCGTGAGGTTTTGAACGGCGCCTCGTGCCACGTCGCGCCGGGCGAGATCGTGGCCGTAATCGGTCCCAACGGTGCCGGCAAGACCACCCTGCTGCACGTGATGGCCGGGACATTGAACCCCGACCGCGGCTGCGTCCGGCTTGAGGGCCGGCCGCTCTCGTCCTGGCCGCGTCTGGATCTGGCTCGGCGGCGCGCGGTCCTGCCGCAACAAGCGCCGCTCACCTTTCCCTTTTCGGTCCTGGAGGTGGTCCTGCTCGGGCGCAGTCCGCACCAGGGCGCGGCCGGCCGTCCGCGCAACCTCGCGGTCGCCGAAGCGGTGATGGCCGAGACCGGGATCCTGGACCTGGTGGATCGACGCTATACCGAACTCTCCGGCGGTGAGCGGCAGCGGGTGCAGCTGGCGCGGGCATTGGCGCAGATCTGGCCCGAGCCCGGTCGGACGCACCCCACCTACCTGATGCTGGACGAGCCGACCAACAACCTCGACCTCGCCCACCAGACCGCACTTCTGGATACGGCACGCCGCCTGGCGCACGCCGGCTGCGGCGTGTTCGCGATTCTCCATGACATCAACCTCGCCGCCGTGCATGCCGACCGGATGGTGCTGATCGCGGGCGGGCGCGTGTTCGCGGCGGGCTCCCCGGCGGAGGTGGTCACGGCGGAGACGATCCAGACTGCCTTCGGCCTGGCGGTGCGGGTGGTGACCCACCCGGACGATGGCCGGCCCATGGTGCTGCCGACGCAGCGGCCGGCACCCTCCCGGGAGCGAGGGTTGACGGCCGAGGAACACGGCCAGCCGCCCGACCGCACCAGCAGATTACGCTTGAACCGGATGGAGGTCTGAATGAAAATGCGTGTCAGTTGCAATACCGTTGCCTCAGGGAGTTCCAGGCTCAGTCATGCTGAGACTGCCGCATGACAGCCGCAGGAGCCTGGCAGCCGTCAAGAGGTCGGCGAGGATAACGTGCAGGTCTGGCAGGGCCAACCGATAGACAATGAATAGACAAGGAGAACGATCATGAAGGCCAGGAGTCTGCTGACGGGTGCCATACTGGCGATGGGCATCACCACGGTGGCCCATGAGACCAGCGCGCATGACGAACGGGTTGATCATTACAAAGGTTTGCCCGCGGCAACACTTGACCATGCTGTCAAGAATTTTTCGGAGTACAACCGCCGACTCGAAATCATACTCGACAAGAACGAGCTGACGTCTGACGATCTGGATACGATCCACCAACTTTCGTACACGTTGGAAAACGCGCTCGAAAAAATTCGTGAAGAGCTGTCGGCGCTGGCCGAAACCCTTGAAGAAGTGCATCTCGCCTCGGAGACCGGAGAAGCCGATCGGGTTATGGCCGAAGGCGGCGCGTACCTGTCCGTTGCGCGCAAGCTGATCGAATGACCGGGGCGCTTGTCTGCAAGCCGCAAGCACGGAGGCGTGCATGAGCGAAGCAACCGCATCGGTACCGGCTTTGCCCGGGATACCGTCGGCACCGGCCACGGCCCTGGAGCAAACGCAGGCATTCCTGCAGGCGGGTGGTCCGGTGGTGGTGGTGCTCCTCGTCATGTCGGTGGCGGCCCTCGCCATCGTGCTGGCCAAGCTGTGGCAGTTCCATGCGCTGCGCCTGGGTGACCGGACGACCGCGCACGCAATGCTGCGACTGGTCCAGGCGGGCCGTCCCGGCGACGCCCTGGCGCTGGCCGGCCAATCCCCCACTCCGGTGGCCCAGGTGCTGGCCCGGGCCATTGGCGGCCGGCACGGTGGCCTGCCGGAGGTCCGGCTGCGCGAGGAGGTGGTCCGGCATGGCAACGATGTCCTCGAAGTGTTGCGTGGGTGGTTCCGGCCGCTGGAGGTCATCGCCTCGCTGGCCCCGCTGTTGGGCCTGTTCGGCACCGTGCTCGGCATGATCGAGGCGTTCCGGCAGCTTGAGCAGGCCGGCCATCAGGTCAACCCGGCGGTGCTGTCGGGCGGCATCTGGGAAGCGCTGCTCACCACCGCCGTCGGGCTGGCGGTGGCCATACCCGTGGTCGCGGCGCTGAACTGGCTGGAGCGCCGGGTGGAGCGCACGGCCCATGACCTGGAGAGCACGGTGACCCGCGTGTTCACCCTGGATATCGCCGATGCGCTTTGCCACACTTCCGCCGAAGAACCTTGGGCGTGGCCCAACGCCGTGGCAAGCCATGCCCCGTCGCGCCTGAATGTACCCGTCGCCGCTGTCGGTCGCTGACCCGCCCGGACGGCAGGCCATCGTGCGGCACACCGGCGGCCGAGCCGGTCGTCGCCGGCTGATCAGCCTGACGCCCCTGGTGGACGTGGTGTTCATCCTGCTCGTGTTCTTCATGCTGGCGTCCTCGTTCGTCGATTGGCGGGCAATCGATCTCACCGTCCCGACGATGCCCACGGCCGGAACGGCGACCGAACCACCGTGGCTGGTGGACATCGGACCCGATGGCCTGCGGCTGGCCGGGGAACCGGTCTCCTCGGGCGTGCTGGCGGCCAGGGTGAACGACCGGCTGACCGTGGCACCGGATCAGCGCGTGTTGGTACGGCCGGCGTCCGGCGTGCCCTTGCAGGATGCGGTCGACGTCCTGGGGACACTGGCCACCGCCGGCGTCCGAAGGATGTCACTGATCGAACCCGTGGAGCCATAGATGCGTGCCACGTGGCGCCAGCAGCGGCCGGCAAGCAACCCCGACGACCGCATCCTGCCGCTGATCAACGTGGTGTTCCTGCTGCTGATCTTCTTCATGCTGGCCGGCCGGCTGGCCGCGCCGGACCCGTTCGACGTGGTCCCGCCTCACTCGGTCAGCCGGGATCAGGCCTCGCCACAGGATGTCATGATCCTGATCGGTGCCGACGGCCGCCTCGCCCTGGACGGCGTGGTCATGGCGCCGTCGGAGTTGCAGGCGGCGGTGGCCGACCGCATGGCGACGCACGGTGCGGCACGTGCCCGGCTCAAGGCCGATGGCCGGGCGGAGGCGGTCGCGGTGGTGGCGGCGATGGCCCTGCTGCGGGACGCGGGTGTGGAGCACCTTGTGCTCCTGACCGCGCCCCACCGACCCTGATGCGGATCTCCCGACGGCAGTGGGCGCTGACGATCGCGGCGGCGCTGGCGATCCATGCCGGCATCGCCATTGCCGTGCTGTGGCGGCCGCCGACCCCGGGCGCCGCGGCGGCGGGCATGGGCGGGATCGCGGTCGCCCTGGGCCCGGCCGGCGGCGCGCCCGGGTCCCTCACCGGGGCCGGGGAGGCGCTCGACAACGATGATCCCGCGGCCGGCGAGGATCCCGGACAAGCGGACGACCCTGCGGTCGAAGCCGAGGCTGACCGGTCCCAGCCCCTGACTCCCCAACCGGAAGCGGCGGATACCGCCGACGCGCCCGCGACACCCGACCCGTCGCCCGCACCAGCACCGGCCGCGGATCGTGCTGCCGCGCCCAAACCGCCATCTGTGGCCGAGACCGCCCCCGAATCGGCCGAGCCGCTCGCCGAAACACCCGCCGAACCGCAGGTCGTTGCCGCGGCCCCGCGTCCGAAGCCGTCGCCACCGCTTGCGGCCAGGTCTCAACCCCGGCCGCCGGCGTCATCCGCGTCGCGCTCGCGCTCCGATGGGCCGGTGGCCGCCGACAGGCCGGCGCAATCGGGACAAGACGGGGTGCCGCGCGGCGACGTGGCCGGCGCCGGCGGCCCCGCCGGCACGGAGGCGCGCTCCGATGCCGGCACCGCGTCAGCGGCCGAGGGCGGCGGCACCCCCGGTGCCACGGCAGATTACATGGCGGTGCTCCGCGCCTGGCTGGAACGCCACAAGCGCTACCCGCGCACGGCCCAACTCCGCCGCCAGGAAGGGGTGGTGCTGCTGTCCTTCGTCATCGACCGCAACGGCAGGGTCCTGGCGCACCGGCTGCAGCAATCCTCCGGTCACGCCGCGTTGGACCGGGAAGTGGAAGCCTTGATCCAGCGGGCCCAGCCGCTGCCACCGCTACCCGCGACCATGGCTCAGGCCCGCCTCGAAGTGATCGTCCCCATCCGCTTCGCCCTGGACGGCTGAGGCGGTTCGGGACACCGGGCCCGCCGTGGGCGACGATCTGCGACTTGGCGGGCCAGGTTCGGGTCCGAACGGATGCCACCGACACAGCGGCGCCAGGAGCTCCCGGAAAACCAGACAGGGGCCATGCGTCTTCCATAAAAGGAATGAGAGGTACGCGATGACGACACGTCGCCGGCTGAGGCCAAAGCTCAGGGCGCCCCTTCAGCAGCGCCACGTTCACCGGATACGCACTGCACTCGGCACGCCTCCGATGCTGGGCGCCAGAGTCGGTGAGGGAGCCCGGTGTAAAGAAAACCGACACCCCGCGACGTGCCGGAGGTCCCCTGGGAATCCACGTAATTTCAATAAATTGAGGGCAACACCGAAGGTGCCGGCGGCAGAGGACCCGGGATCTGGTGTAAAGAATTCTGACACCGGCGCGAAGCCCCGGGCACATGTGGTAACATATTGGCAGGCCTTGTCTTTTTCGGGTTCGGGCGGGCCGATGCGGCGGCCGCACCGGCTTTCGCTGTAAAGCACACTTTACACGTGCACGGGAGCGCGCTTCCGTTTTCTTCTCTAACCCATTGCAATTAAAAGAGACATGTTTCTGGCATCGATTTTGCTGATTCAGTTGCGGCACGGGGTCATATCGACCCAGAGGCGAAACGATTGAAGGACAGTCTCGCGATGCGCATCCACGCTTTCGGCGCCGTTCTCGGCGTCACACTCCTGATCGCCGGCGCGGCCACGGCCGGCCCGGTCAATCCCGATTTCGATAAAGTTGGCGGCCCCGGCGCTATCGCCGAATTCCGCAGCAATGCTTCGCTCAAGTCATGGAGTATCGGTACTGGTCAGAATACCCATGATTCGAATAAATTTTCTAATGAGGGATCAGGGCCTAGCAATGCGATTGCGTGGCCGGTTGGTACCGCTGTGACCTGGAGTTTCACAGTCAATCTAGCGGGCGTTCCAAGCCTCACTGTTGGCGATAAAACTGTGACATTTGATGGAGGCTTGACTTCCGACCAGAGAGCAGCCAACACCCTCGCTATCCATGCCAAGCGTTTGGTGGATTTCACGTTTGATTTTGGTGGCATCGGAAGCGGCAGCCTGTCGGGAAACAATGCCGATCCCTTTGGCGTCGACTGGGCCTATCTGGCTCTCCCCGTCGGAATCGACGACGTGAGTGGCACCGGCACAATTACGTTTCGTGCTCCTCTTGGAAATCAGTCGACATCCGGCGTGACCTTCAAGCTTGGCAACCTGCCGCCCGATCCCCAGGAAGTGGCAGAGCCGGCCAGCTTGGCGCTGCTCGGCCTCGGCCTGGTGGGCCTCGGCGCCGCTGCCGCCCGCCGCCGGCGCGCGACGGACTGAGGGGCACCACTGACGTATGTCATGGCCGGGCCAAACCCGGCCATGACGCTTTCCCCCGCCAAGCCCCTCCCCGCCTCTCCCGCCGACTTGGCCGGGCATGTCCCGGCAACCCACGGCCGCCCTGGCACCGGGATGATGCAGGCGTAGGTTAAAATTCCTTGACGGCCGAGACAATCCAGGCCATCATAGTCGGTTGCCTCGGCGCCGCCCCGGAAAGGCCCTGCGTCAAAAAACCTAACCATCTGATTCTAAAGGCGAAAATCTCCAAAATGATAACTTTTGTATACAAATGCATACACCGCGCGCGCCCCATCCTCTGACTTTCTTTTCCTATCAAGGGGTTGCGCCGAAAAAGCGTGTTCAAACCGATGCAAAACCACACCCGATCGCACTTTTTCGACGCAAAAAAGTGCCGGCGCATGCGCCCCGGGACGGCACGAGCCACTCGTCGGCGCGTGCCCGAACCAGGGTCGCTACTGCCCGGCGACGGTCATGCCGTCGATGCGGAGGGTCGGGGCGTCAGTGCCGTAGCGGAACACCAGGTCGTCCGCCGCGGTCATATGGGCGAACATGTCGAGCAGGTTCCCGGCCACCGTCACCTCGCTTACGGGATAGGCCAGGGCCCCGTTCTCGATCCAGAAGCCGCTGGCGCCGCGGCTGTAATCGCCGGTCACGCCGTTGATGCCGAAACCGATCAGCTCGGTCACGTACAGCCCCTCGACGATATCGGCCATCAGCGCCTCCGGCGACACTGCCCCGGCCGCCACGTAAAGGTTGCTGGGGCCGGGGGACGGCGGCGCCGAGGTGCCGCGGCTGGCATGGCCGGTGGACGCCAGACCCAACTGCCGGGCGGAGCGGAGATCAAGGATCCAGGTTTGCAGCACCCCCCGCTCGATCACATCGATGCGCCGGGTCGGCAGACCCTCGCCATCGAACGGCCGCGAGCGGAGACCACGCCGGCGCAGCGGATCATCGACGATGGTGATGGCTTCCGGAAAAAGCGCCTTGCCCATGCGGTCGGCGAGGAAGGTGGTGCCGCGGGCGACGGCGGTGCCGTTGATGGCGGCGGCGAGGTGGCCCACCAGGCTGCGGGCGGCGCGGGGCTCGTAGACGACCGGCAAGGTGGCCGACCGGGACTTGCGCGGATTCAGGCGGCGCACCGCGCGCTCGCCGGCGCACCTGCCGACCTCTTCCGGGGCGCGCAGGTCGCCTCCGAACACCGCCGCGGTATAATCGTAATCCCGCTCCATGCCGGTACCATCCCCGGCCAGGACCGACACCGAGAGACCTTGCTGGGAGCGCGCCCGCGCCGCAGCGAAGCCGTTGCTGCCGACGATGGCGGAGCGGGTCCAGCTCCAGCCGGCCTCCGCCCCTTCGGAATTGGTGATACCGGGCACGGCCCGGGCGGCATCCTCGGCGGCGGCGACCTTCACCTTGAGCGCCTCCACGGAGGGCTCCGCCGGATCGCACGATTCCAGGTCCGGCACATCGCGGGCCAGCAGTTCGGAATCGGCCAAGCCACACCACGGATCTTCCGGCACTTCGCGTGCCATGGCAACCGCCCGCCCGGCCAGTTCGTCGAGAGCCGCAGGGGCCAGGTCCGAGGTGGACACCACCGCCTGCCGCTGCCCCGCGAACACCCGCAGGCCCACGTCCATCGCTTCCGAACGCTCCAGGCGTTCCTGCCGCCCAAGGCGCCAGGCCAGCGACAAAGACCGGCTTTCGACAAATACGGCATCGGCCGCATCGGCACCTTTGGCTTGGGCCCGGCGGATGAGGTCGCTGAGGCGGTCCAGGATGGCCTGGTCGGGGTACAGATCTTGGATCATGACGGATACCACTGTCCTTTTGAGGGGTTGGGAGTGGCGGCTGGCGATGGCCGCGGCTGGACCGCGGGCGGAAACGTGCTTACAACATGGTGTCGGCGGGGTCCGGGCCGCAGGGTCATGAGGGGTGGGTAGGATACCTGCGGATTGTCAGACCGGCCGCGCGAAACAATATCACATGCAGCAATATGGTCGGCGACGCGACAGCCGGGCAGGCAAACTGATCAACGTCATACGCTTTTGCCCACATTGCCGCGGTTCATCGACCGACACTAGGAGCGCGTTCGGCACTTTCATGTCAAGCACCAGCACTGCATCGACGCTGGCGGCACCGGCCGCCCTCGCCGGCCATCGCCAGGCCCTGGAATCCGCCGTGGTCCGCTTCGCCGGCGATTCCGGCGACGGCATCCAGGTCACCGGCGGCCGGTTCGCCGAAGCGACCGCGCTGTCCGGCAATGACCTCGCCACCTTCCCGGACTTCCCGGCCGAGATTCGCGCCCCGGCCGGCACCACCTATGGCGTCTCGGCATTCCAGATCAACTTCGGGGCGCGGCGCATCCTCACCTCGGGCGACTCTCCGGATACGCTGGTGGCCTTCAACCCGGCCGCTCTGAAGGTGGAACTGGCCGACGTCAAGCCGGGCGGCCTCGTGATCCTGGATACCGGCAGCTTTAACGAACGCAGCCTGCGCAAGGCCGGCTATGCCGCCGATCCGCTCACGGACGGGACCCTCGACGCCTACCGGACTCTCCGCCTCGACATCTCCCAGCTCACCCTGGATGCGGTCAAGCCATTCGGCCTGTCCCAGAAGGACGCGCTCCGCTGCAAGAACATGTGGGCACTGGGCCTCGTCTACTGGCTCTATGACCGCGACCGGCGGCCGACGGTGGCGTGGCTGGAGCGGAAGTTCGCCGGCCGGACCGATCTGGCCCAGGCCAATATCGCCGCCCTCAACGCCGGCCATGCCTTCGGGGAAACCGCCGAGTTGCCGGGCGACCTGCCGGCCTATGTGGTCGACCGGGCGCCGATCGCCCCCGGCCTCTACCGGGCGATCACTGGCGGGGAGGCGCTGGCCTACGGCCTCGTTGTGGGCGCGAGCCTCGCCGGCCTGCCGATGGTGTTCGGCTCCTACCCCATCACCCCCGCCTCGCCGCTTTTGCACACCCTGGCTACCCTCGGCCAGTTCGGCGTGGTCACGCTCCAGGCCGAGGACGAGATCGCCGCGGTGTGCGCCGCCATCGGCGCCTCCTACGGCGGGGCCATCGGGGTCACCTCCAGTTCCGGCCCCGGCATCGCCCTGAAGACCGAAGCCATCGGCCTTGCCATCGCCGCCGAACTGCCGCTGGTGGTGGTCAACACCCAACGCGCCGGTCCGTCCACCGGCATGCCCACCAAAACGGAGCAATCCGACCTCTACCAGGCGGTGTTCGGGCGCAACGCCGACAGCCCGCTGGTGGTGCTGGCCGCCCGCTCCCCGGCCGACTGCTTCGACACCGCGATCGAAGCGATGCGCATCGCCACGCGCTACATGACCCCGGTGATGGTGCTGAGTGACGGCTACATCGCCAATGCGGCGCAGCCGTGGCGCATCCCGGACATCGCCGCCCTCAAGCCATTTCCGGTGCACTTCCGCACCGAAGCCGAAGGGTTCCAGCCGTACCACAGGGATCCGGAGACGCTTGCGCGTAACTGGGCCGTGCCGGGCACGCCCGGTCTCGAGCATCGCATCGGCGGGCTGGAGAAGGATTACGACACCGGCCACATCTCCTACGATCCCGCCAACCATCAGCGCATGACCGAGGTCCGCCGCGACAAGGTGGCCGGGGTGGCCCGGGACATTCCGCCGCAGCGCCCGGAAAGCGGCAACGACCATGGCCCGCTGGCCATCGTGGCGTGGGGCTCCACCTATGGGCCAATCGCCCGGGCGGTGGCGGTGTTGCGGGCGGAGGGACTGGACGTGGCCCACATCCACCTCCGCCACCTGTGGCCGCTGCCGGCGGATTTGGGTGACCTGCTGTCCGGCTACGACCGGATCCTGGTGCCGGAGATGAATACCGGTCAGCTTCTCACCCTGTTGCGGAGCGCGTACCTCCTGCCGGCGGAGGGACTCAACAAGGTCTCCGGCCAGCCGTTCAAGGTGCATGAGATCGAGGCGGCGGTGCGTGCCCGTCTCGCCGCCCAACGTTCCAGCAGCCCCGAGGGTATCGAGCGATGAATGTTCTCACCCCCCCACCCGCGCTCAAGCCGCAGGATTTCGCCTCCGACCAGGAGGTGCGCTGGTGCCCCGGCTGCGGCGACTACGCCATTCTCAAGGGCGTTCAGAAGGCGCTGGCGGAAATCGGTGCCCGCACGGAGGAGACCGTGTTCATCTCCGGCATCGGCTGCTCGTCGCGCTTCCCCTACTACATGAGCACCTATGGCTTCCACACCATTCACGGCCGCGCGCCGGCGGTGGCGACCGGCCTGAAGCTGGCCAACCCGGCGCTCGACGTGTGGGTGGTGACCGGGGACGGCGACGGCCTGTCCATCGGCGGCAACCACATGCTGCATGTGCTGAGGCGCAACGTCGATCTTCAGATCCTCTTGTTCAATAACGAGATTTACGGCCTCACCAAGGGCCAGTCCTCGCCCACGTCCCGCGTCGGGACACGCTCGCCGTCGACGCCCACGGGTTCGGTCGAGCGCCCGGTGTCGCCACCGCTGTTCGCCCTCGGCGCCGGTGCCCGCTTTGTCGCCCGCACCGTGGATACGCAGATGAAGCCGCTGGTCGCGGTGATGAAGCGGGCGCAGGCTCATTGCGGCACCTCGTTCGTGGAGATCTTCCAGAACTGCATCGTCTACAACGATGCCGTGTTCGAGGACTTCACCGCCAAGGACGTGGCCGCGGACAACCAGATCGTGGTATCTCATGGGGAGCCGCTGCTGTTCGGCCGTGACCGGCAGAAAGGTCTCCGGCTCAGGCCGGGACGGCTGGACCTGGAGGTGGTGACGGCGGGCGTGGACGGCGTCGGCCCGGACGATGTCCTTCGTCATGACGAGACCAGCCCGACTTTGGCCTGGATGCTGGCGGCGATGACACCGCCGGAGATGCCGATGGCGCTGGGCGTGCTCTACTGCGATCCGGCCCCCAGCTTCGCGCCGGCAGTCGTGGCGGACTCTACTGCGATACCAACGAGCCCACCCACGCCGGAGGCGCTGAACGCCTTGCTCCGCCGGGGCCACACCTGGACCATCGCCGACTGATACAGCCGTCAGGCGCCCCACCCACATGCCGATCAGTGTCGCCATCATCGGGGCCGGTCCGGCCGGCTTCTACACCGCCGAAGCGTTGCTGAGCCAGGGTGTCGATGCGCGGATCGACATGATCGAGCGCCTGCCCTCCCCCTACGGCCTGATCCGGGCCGGCGTGGCGCCGGACCACCAGAGCACCAAGCGGGTGGCCCACCGGTTCGCCGAGACCGCGTCCCGCGACAGCGTCGCCTTCTTCGGCAACGTCGAGGTGGGCCGCGAGGTTTCCTTCGAAGAGCTGCAGGGCCTGTACGATGCCGTGGTGCTGGCGGTGGGCGCGCCCCGCGACCGCGCCCTCGGCATCCCGGGCGAGCATCTGCCGGGGGTGTATGGCTCCGCCGGTTTTGTCGGGTGGTACAATGGCCACCCCGATTTTCGCGAACTCGGCCCCAGGCTCGACAGCCGAGCCGCGGTGGTCATCGGCAACGGCAACGTTGCCCTGGACGTGGCTCGGGTGCTGGTGAAGACGCCGCCGGAGATGGTGGAATCCGATATCGCCGACTATGCCGCCCAGGCCATCCACGCGGCACCGTTGACCGATGTCTACATTCTCGGCCGACGCGGCCCGGGTGAGGCCCGTTTCACCAGCGCCGAACTGCGTGAACTGGGCCGGCTCGCCGACTGCGCGCCGGTGGTGGACCCGGCGGACCTGCCGGCGGAAGCAGACGCCGGGGAGCGCGGCGGCATCAGCCCCGCGACCGGCGAAATCGACCGGGAAAAGCGGATTCGGGACAAGAACATCGCGATTCTGCGCTCGTTCACGGCGCTGTCCAAGGATACCAGTCGAAAACGCGTTCACTTCTGCTTCCACGCAGCACCCATCGAGATTGTCGGCCATGACCGGGCGGAGGGCCTGCGCTACGAGCGCACCCGGGTGGCGCAGGGCCGGGTCATCCGGACGGGCGTGTTCGGGGCGATCGCCTGCGGCCTGGTGGTGGCCGCCATCGGCTACCGGGCAACGCGCATCCCGGGCCTGCCTTTCGACGCCGACCGCGGCCTGATCCCCAATGACGACGGCCGCGTGGCGCCCGGCGTCTATGCCGTGGGCTGGGCCAAGCGCGGCCCCACCGGGATCATCGGAAGCAACCGGCCGGACGGGATCGTCTGCGCCCGCCAGATCGACGCGGACCTGGCAGGCACAAGCGAAGGCAGGCCGGGCCGCGCCGGGCTGGAACGGCTGCTGGGTCAGCGCCGGGTCCGCTCGATCAGCTTCGCCGAATGGCAGCGGCTGGATTCGGCCGAAGTGGCGGCCGGCGGCGGCGTCGCGCCCCGGCGCAAGTTCACCTCCCTGGCGGAGATGCTGGCCGCCCTGCGGGGCTGAGGCCGGGTGGCGATGCGCGGTTCCTGCCGGTGATGAACGCATTCGGCGTGACGGGCGCGCTGCACCGACCCGACCTAAGTACGTTTCTAAATCGTTAAACTCTTCTGTTGTACACTGCTTTGCCACTCTTTACCATGAACCTGCGACATCAGTGAGCATCTTGCCGATCAACAGAGGCGGCGAAGGGAGATCATGAACGAAGGCGGTTACGCCGGCGATATCCCACCCCGGGAAGCTTGGCGCATTCTGGAACACGACGAGCGGGCGGTGCTGGTGGATGTGCGAACGCCGGCCGAATGGTCCTATGTGGGCGTGCCGGACCTCAGCCCGCTGAGCAAGCGGCCGGTCTTCGTCCCCTGGGCGCTCTATCCCGCCATGCAGATCAATCCCAACTTCACTGCGGACGTCGCCGCCGCCGGTGTCGAGCCTGATCAGACCGTGCTGTTTCTCTGCCGTTCCGGCGTGCGCTCCCGGTCGGCGGCGATCGCCCTCACCGCATCGGGATTCCCCACCTGCTACAACATCGCCAAGGGCTTCGAGGGAGATCCGGACGGCCGGCGCCACCGCGGCACCGTGTCGGGGTGGAAAGTGGACGGGCTGCCCTGGGTGCAGGGATGAGGCCCTGCCTTCCGGCGGTTGCGCCCGGCCGTCGCCAGCCCATCTCGCCCTCAAGATGACGACACCCGCCTCGCCCGAGCCGGTCCACATCATCGGCGGCGGCTTGGCCGGCAGCGAGGCCGCCTGGCAACTCGCCCGCGCCGGTGTCCCGGTGTTTGTGCACGAGATGCGGCCGCTGCGCACCACCGCCGCGCACCGCACCGGCGCGCTGGCAGAACTGGTGTGCTCCAACTCGTTCCGCTCCGACGACGCCGAGAACAATGCGGTAGGCCTTCTGCATGCGGAAATGCGTCGGCTCGGCTCCCTGGTGCTGGCCGCGGCCGATGCGCACCGCGTGCCGGCCGGCCAGGCCCTGGCCGTGGACCGCGAGCGCTTCAGCGCCGCGGTGGAACAGGCGCTGCTGGCGCAACCGCTGGTCACCTTAGTGCGGGAAGAGGTGCCAAGCCTGCCACCATCAACCTGGGACAGCGTCATCATCGCCACCGGCCCGTTGACGTCGTCCCCCCTGGCCCAGGCACTGCAGGATCTCACCGGCCAGGACTGCCTCGCCTTTTTCGATGCCATCGCCCCCATCGTGCACCGGGAGTCGATCGATTTCAGCAAGGCCTGGATGCAATCCCGATGGGACAAGGGCGACGGCGCCGATTACGTCAACTGCCCGATGAGCGAACCCGAGTACGAGGCGTTCGTCGATGCGCTGCTGGCGGCCGAGGCCATGCCCTTCCATGACTGGGAGCGGGAGACGCCTTACTTCGAAGGCTGCCTGCCGATCGAAGTCATGGCCGAACGGGGGCGACGCACCCTCGCCTTCGGGCCGATGAAACCGGTTGGTCTCAGCAATCCGCATGACGAGGGCCGGCGCCCCTTCGCGGTGGTACAGCTGCGCCAGGACAACGCACTCGGCACCCTGTTCAACATGGTGGGGTTCCAGACCAAGCTGAGGCACGGCGAGCAGGTCCGGGTGTTCCGCACCATTCCGGGGCTTGAACGGGCCGAGTTTGCCCGACTCGGCGGCATCCACCGGAACACGTTCGTCAAGTCCCCCAAGGTGCTGGACGGCCTGCTGCGGCTTCGGGCGCGTCCCGGCGTGCGCTTGGCCGGGCAGATCACCGGCTGCGAAGGCTACGTGGAGAGTGCCGCGGTGGGCTTGCTGGCCGGGCTGTTCGCCGCGGCCGAGCGGCACAGCCAGGCACCGGTTCCGCCGCCGCCGACCACCGCTCTCGGCGCCCTGCTCAACCACATCACAACGGCTGGCGACGCGGCCTCGTTCCAGCCGATGAATGTCAACTTCGGCCTGTTCCCGCCCCTGGATGCGCCGCCCGGGCAGCGCCCGGCGCGCGGACGCGATCGCAAGCGCGCGTTATCGTGCCGGGCCCTTTCGGACCTGACGGCTTGGCAGGGGCTGCCCGCCCCCGACCCGGCTACGGCTATTGGCTCGGATTGAGCTGCTGTTCGCTCAAGGTTCCCTTGCGGGCCTCGCCGCCGAAGCCGGCCACGCGCGAATCGTCCCCGCACTTGCGGAAGCCATGCAGATCAGACAGGTGATCCGCTTCCGCCACCAAGGCCGCCAGGGATGTGACCTCGCCATCGAGTGCCTCGGCAAAGATCAGCGAAGCCTGCCGGCAGAATCCGGCACGCGCTCCCAAGCTGAGCTGCGACGATTCGTTGGCCAGCCGCGTCACCAGCGCATTCAGCCGTGATTCGCCGGCACCACCGTGGCGACGCTGGAACATGCGCTGGAGCGCTTGTCCTTCGCGCTGAAGTTCGCCGCGATAGCGTTCGACGAAGGCGTTGTATTGCGGCTGGTTGCGGCAGGAGAGGGCAGCGACCATCAGCTGCGATTGCAGCGCCCGGGTATTCAGGGCGCGATGTTCCTCAGCCTCAACGCAGGTTTCGGCGTGAACCGATGGGGCTGCCAGTGTCCCGGCCAGCAGCGCGAGCCCAGCGACGGCGCCCGCAAGGGCATGGCGGGCGCGACATTGTCCACTCTTCACCTCGACACCTCTCGATTCTTGAGATTGCTCCTATTTATGCTGGATTTGTCGGGCCAGGGCAAACGATCCGGCGCCCCCGGCCCCGTCCGTGGACCCGGTGTGATAAATTGATCCGATTCCATGGTCACCCGGCCTTCGATGGCCAGCGATGGTGACGGGGTTGTGGCACGGCGCCCTGTTCGCCATGATGGCAATCCCACGGAGCCGGTTTCCCGCCGGGACTGGTTCCGGCGTTGAGCAACACAGGCGGGAAAGGCCAACATGATCACACGCTTCATGCGCAATCACGGCTGGCGGCATGGGAGCGGAGCCGCCGCCCTCATCATCGCGGCCGGCCTGCTGCTGGCGCAGCCGGTGGCCGCGCAGCAAGCAGGCACTGTTGCCGAGTCACCCACGAGTCGCCTGTTCGACGCGGTCCAGGCCAACGACATCGCCGCCGCCCAGTCCAGCCTCGCCGCCGGTGCGAGCCTCACCGCGCGCGACCGCTGGGGGCTCACCCCGATCGACGTTGCCATCGACAAGGGGCACTTCGATCTGGCGCATTTCCTGCTGTCGGTGCAGGACCGCGAACGCGCCGCCGCCGCGCCCAGTTCGCAGCGGCGTCCAGCCGCGCAGGAACGCGCCGCACCGGCGCCGGCAACCCGATCGACGCGCACGCGGGCGGAAACCGCACCCCCCGGGCCCGAGACATGGTCCGTCCCATCCTGGCCGGCGGGGCGTCCCAACCCGTTCGATCCCAACTCACCGGCACCCGGCGCGCGGTTGTCGGCCACCGACTTGGTCGATGCGGGCCGGGCGGCAGGAGACGGCGTGGCGATTCGCGGCGACGCGGGACCGGGCCAGGTTCAATAGCGACCCCGCGCGGCGTTCCACGCCACCGCAAGCAGGCGGCCGGCCCCGCGCTGGTCGGAGGCGAGCTTGAACGGATTGTAGCCGGCCCGCCGCAACCGCCTGAGGTCGCGCGTGGCCATGGTCGCCGGCAGCAACGCCGGCAATGCCGGCTTCGGCACCTGGCGATGCCGCGCGCGGGCGGCGGCCAACCGCGATCGGGCGCTCTCGGCCACGTGGGTGACCACCTGCGCAAGGCTCTCCGCCACACGAGGATCAGACAGTCGCCCGTCGAACAACCGGAACACGTCCAGGCCTGCGTCCCGATTGAGGTCGGCGGGCAGATAAATGCGCCGGGCCCGGGCATGGAACGGCACCGCGCGGGCGAGGCCGGTCAGAGCCCAGGCGACACCCACGTCCCGCGCGGCGGCCCGCGCCGCCGGTGCGGCGACGCCGAGGATGCTCAGCTTCAGATCGAACAATGCCGCGGAAGTTCCTTCGGCATAGTCGATCAGCGTTGCCAGGTCGGCCGGCGCGGCATCCGTCATGTCCAGGTTGCGGGCTTCGATGAGCGTGTCGAAGGGATCGCGAGGCAGGTCGAACCGCCGGACGGTGTCGGCGAGTGCTCCGGCGATAGCGTGCTGCGGTGGCTTTCCGGCGAACACGCCGTCGAGCGCCTCCGACCACCACTTGAGACGGATCTGCCCCAGCAACGGCTGGCTGACCGCTTCGCGGATGCGGGCGAGTTCCAGGTTGAACGCCAACAGCGCGTGCAACCCCGCGCGCGCATGCGGCTTGGCGAACAGCGTGCAGATGAAGCGATCATGGTCATGCCGACGCACCTGGTCGGCACAATAATCGTGGCCCGTCACCTGATACCGCTCCTGATCCGGGGTCTCTTCTGACATATATCACCTCCCAACGTTTCGACGAGGCCGGAGCCCGTTTTGCAGCCCCATGTCGTTGATCTGACCCGCTTCGGCGGCGACGCCGACTTTTCCTTGATGCCGAGCCTGTTCGCTGCGGAACTGCGCGATCACATCCGGGCATTCACCGCATTGGTGCGGCTGGCCGACCGGACGGCCGACAGCCCGTGGCTCACCCGCGAGGACAAGCTGAGTCGCCTTGACGCACTGATTGCCGCCGTCAACGGGCGGGCGGCCGCGACCTGGTCCGACGAGGCATTCCACGCCGCAGAGGCCCTGCGCCGCAGCCTGACCGTCACCGGTGTCTCGGCGCGCCACATAACCCGTATCCTCGTAGCATTCCGCGGCGACGTGGCGGACACGAAGCCACCGCGCACATGGGAAGATCTGCTCGCCTACGGGCGGGAGGCGGCCGCACCCTTGGGGCATCACATGCTGGAGCTGCTGGGCGAGGATCGCAACGCCTGCCAGGACGCGGCCGACGCACTCTGCATCGGCCTGCGCATCCTCAAACGCCTGCGCGATTGCCGCAACGTGACTTGGCAGTTCAATCGGCTGTGCATCCCGACACAGTTCATGGACGATGCCCTGGTCTCCCTCCAGCACCTGCGTGCGCCATCCGCCAAGGGGCAGACCCGGGCCGTTCTGGACCGGGTTCTGGACGGCGTCGACCGGTTGCTGGACGAAGCCGAGCCCTTGCCACACCGTGTGCGCACGCCGGGACTGAAAATCCACACGGCGGTGGTGCTGTGCCGCGGGCGCAAGCTCGCCGTCCGCTTCCGCAGCGAGGATCCGCTCCAGGGCCGGGTGACGCTGACACCGGGAGAGCGCCGCAAGTGCCGATTTGGCGTGATCATCCGGTTCATGCTGGGACGCCTGTAGGGGGCGAATTCGCCTCCCGTTCCCCTTTTCAATCGGTGACCCGGCCCGTATGCTGGAGGGACGCTTTTGCGGGACAGATTTAGAAAACGAGGTCGCGATGCCCTTCGAACTGCCGCCCCTGCCCTACGACAAGACCGCCCTGCAACCCCACATCTCTTCCAATACCCTGGATTTTCATCACGGCAAGCATCACAACACCTATGTCACCACTTTGAACACCCTGGTGAAGGATACGCCGCTGGCCGACAAGCCGCTTGAGGACATCATCAAGGACTCGTTCGGTGATGCCAGCCGAGCGCCTGTGTTCAACAACAGTGCCCAGGTCTGGAACCACACCTTCTTCTGGAACGGCATGAAGGGCGGCGGTGGCGGCGCCCCCACCGGCGACGTGGCCGCAGCCATCGAGGGCGCCTTCGGCTCCTACGAAAAGTTCAAGGACGAATTCAAGGCCGCCTGCGTCAGCCAGTTCGGCAGCGGCTGGGGTTGGCTGGTGGTCGACAACGGCAAAGTCGCGGTGATGAAGACGCCCAATGCCGAGAATCCCATGGTCCATGGCAAGACGGCGTTGTTGACCTGCGACGTGTGGGAGCACGCCTACTACCTCGATTACCAGAATCGCCGACCGGATTTTGTCCAGGCGTTCCTGGACAACCTGGTGAACTGGGATTTCGTCGCCGCCAACTTGGCCAACGCCAAGCGCTGAGACAACGGGGCGGTCTCGGCCATTTGCTGAGCCGACCGGGCCACCGTGTCCCCGCCCGCCGGCTAGTCCGGCTTCTCCCGGGCCGGCGGTTCGGGGCCACGCAAGGTATCGTCGTGGGCCCCTTCGCCGGACTGGGTTGCATCCGGTCCGGCTGCGGTCGGCCGGCGCCGGGATCGCGCCGGTTTGGCTGCGGCAGATGCGGCTTGGCTGAGCTTTTCCGGCAGCTCGGCCCGCATTTTCGGCAGGCTGTCGGGATACTGGCGCTGCAGGAACTCGATCAGCTGCTCGCGCAGCTGGCAGCGCAAGTTCCAAGCATCGCCCGAGGTTCGTGCTCCAACCAAGGCGCGCAGTTCCACCGTGCGCTCGGTGGCGTTGGTGACCTGGAGCCCCCAGACCTGACCGTCCCAGAGCGGATTGTCCTGAACCAGGCGATGCAGTTCCTGGCGGACGGCATCCACCGGCACGGTGTAGTCCACATAAAGAAAGACAGTGCCGAGAATGTCGGCGGTGCGCCGGGTCCAGTTCTGGAACGGCTGTTCGATGAAATGGGACAGCGGCACAACCAGACGGCGCAGGTCCCAGACGCGCACCACCACAAAGGTCGAGCGGATTTCCTCGATCCAGCCCCACTCGCCTTCGACGATGACAACGTCATCGATGCGGATGGGCTGGGTCAGCGCCAACTGGACACCGGCGATCAGGTTGGACAGGGCCGGGCGCGCGGCGAAACCGATAACCAGCCCGGCGACGCCGGCCGAGGCGAACAGGGTCACCCCGATCTGTCGAATGCTGGGGATGGCCATCAGGATCAGGCACGCCGTGATCACGACGATCACCACCACCAGGATCCGCTGCAACATGCGTACGCGGGTATGCACCTCTCGCGCCACCAGATTGTCGGCAGCCTGAAGATCGTATCTGGCGGCGACTGTGTCGTTGATGATGTTGGTGAGGCGGACGGCGAGCCACCCGATCGCTGCGGTCTGGACCAGCACCAGAAGGCGTTGCAGGCCGATTCGAACATCTTCTGGCAACGGCAGGGTCGGCATCACAATGATCAGGCCGAGAGTGACGAAGATCACCTGCGCCGGCTGATAGCCGTAGTGGATCACGCCCGAATCGATGTTCCCCGGGGTGCGCCGGCTGATGCGTTCCCCCACGGCGAAGGCGATGCGGTGCAGAACGAGGGCTGCCCCCGCCACCAGGATCAGCACGCCCGCCGTGATCAGACCGTGCTGCCAGACGGCCAATGTGGCGTTATCCATGGGCTTTCTCCTTTGCCGATCTGCCTTGATGCCGGCGCCTATTCTGCGGCATGCCGCGGGCGTGCTGTCAATGCCGCTGCGCCCGCCGCGACACGTCCGATGGCTGGCGACATTTTTGCGGAGGCCGGGCGGAACTCGGCGGATGCCCGGTTGTTGTACGGGGTGCTGGTGGGGGGCTTCGTCGCCAGCACCGCCTCCCCAGTCACCCCCCGATGACGGCGATCCCCCACCAGCACCCCCTCCCGGAAGAGGGGTTGCGGGCGCCGCGTCTCCGGGCCCACCCGGACCGCCACCGTCACGGAGTAGGCGCACCGGTCGGCCCGCTGGTCAGGCTGCCGGGCAAGCCGCCGGGCAGAGCGCCGGGCAGGCCGGTTGTATCGGGCTGGCAGGTGGGGATACTGCCAAAATCGTGCCGCATCCATGATCGCCGCCTTCGATCCGAGGTCTACGTTGAAGCGTTGGATTCCCTGGCCGTGGCTTGACGCCGCCGGCACGGCGTTCGTCGCCGGCGTCTATCTGCCGCTGTCGCGTGGCTGGGCCGCGGCGTGCGCCGCCGGAGAAGACGTCGACCGCTTCCGCGCCGAAGCGGGTGCTCACGTGCGCGGACCAACGCTGCCGGCGACCCTGGCACAGACGGCGGGTCTGGCCCGGCGCTACCGCGAAGCCACCGGTCGCTGGGAAAGTCTGTTCTTCGCCGACGAGGCCCCGCCGGAATCGCGACTGGCCGCGGCAGAGCGCCGGCGCAATCGGGCGGCGACGCGCTTCATGCTGAGCCGCACCGGGTTCGCGTTGTGGGTGCGCCAACTGCCGCCGGTGCGCTGGGAGATCGCCGACCCGGGAACGGTTGACGCCCGCCACGGCGACTATCGCAATGAGCCGGCTCAAGCCTACGCCCCGTCGGAGCAGCCGACGGTCCAGAGCTCGCACACGTACACCAGCCGCGGGCAGCGCCGGTACTGGATCCGCTTCCCGTCACCCCAGCTTGGGGATCGGGTGTGGGCGCGGGTGATCGAGCCCGTCGATGGGCCGGCACCGACCTCGATCGTGCACCTCCATGGCATCGCCATGGAACCCGATCTGTGGCCACCCGCCCGCAATGCATTCGTCTCGCTGGTGAAGCACGGCGTCCGGGTGATCCGACCCGAAGGCCCCTGGCACGGTCGGCGCATGCTCAAGGGCTGGTATGGCGGGGAACCGGTTCTGGGGCGCGGACCGGACGGGTTGCTGACGTTCCTTCGCGCCTGGGTCAAGGAGGTGGCTGTGCTGATCGCTTGGGCGCGGGCCACGGGAAGCGGTCGGGTCGCCGTCAGCGGCGCCTCGCTTGGCGCCCTCACCGCACAGCTGGTAGCCGGGCTCGCCGGCGGCTGGCCGCGCTGCTGCCGGCCGGATGCGGCGATGCTGGTTGCCACCAGCGGCAGGCCGATGGAGATTGTCAGTGACGGCAGCCTCGCGCGGGCGATCGGGCTGCCGACGGTGCTGGAACAGGCCGGCTGGACGCCGGCTCGACTGGCCCCGTGGCTCTCGCTGGTGAATCCTGGCGACCGACCGGCCGTCGATCCTGCCCGGGTGGTGATGGTGTTGGGCGAAGCGGACGATCTTACGCCCTACCAGGGGGGCTTGGCTCTTGCAGAACGCTGGTGCGTGCCTTCGGACAACCTGTTCGTCCGGCCGCAGGGGCATTTTTCGGTGTCGCTGTCCATGCTCAACGATGCCGCGCCGACGCGACGGTTGCTCGACGTCATGCAGGACTGAACTGCGTCAACGGCGTGACCGTATCCGCGCCATGTCCCGAAGAGCCCTCGCTTGGCCGCAACCGGGTCACGCCGTCGTCAGAAACGTCCCTGGCATACGGCCTGGATGACGAAGCCGTCTTCCGGCGGGAAGCGCTGCGCGATCAAATCCCGCGCTTCCGCTTCGTTGCGAGCGACGACGTTTCGCGACTGCGGCCGGGACCAACGTTCGTCAAGGCATTGCGGGCGCCGTCGCCGCGATGTGAGCGCGCGGACATCCGAATGGCTGATCACCACTTCGTATATGTTCTGGCCGCTTCTTGGTAGGTTCAGCATGTCTCCCTATGGTTCCGTGGGCCAGGGTTTAAGGCACTGCTGGTGCCGTCCCCTCATTTCGATGGCCGAAGAACCATCCTTTCCTCCGCTCCCATTATGAAACCATAAGGAGGCTGCGCTCACCAAAGTAAATTTTTCGCTATTGTGCGATTCAGCGGAATTATTGCGCCGCAGCAAAGCTCGGCAAATTTCTGCTTTGGGCAAAACTACCGCGTTTGGGGTGATTGGGTAGCTCGTTAGGGTGCTTGTCTGATGGGTCCGTTTTCACGGGCGATGTCGGCGACGCCAGTCCGAGAGATCGGGCCAAGCCGGCCGCAGCCCAAGGTAGGGTCGGCGCACTAGCGAGGGCAGCAGGACCAGGACCCCGCCCAGGACCAGCGCCGCTGGCAACAACAACCACAGGGTGCTTGTCACCGCAGCCCTGACAAGGTCGATGCCGAGCCAGCCCCCGAAGCCGAGAAAGGCGGCTGCGGCCGCACGATCCAGCCAAGCGACCAGGGTCAGGGCGGAAGGCAGGCGGCCGTGCCGCCGACCCGACGCACGCGCGCGGGGCATGCAGCCGGTCTCCCGCGCCTATGTCTCTCCGATCACCGTCACTTCCACGGTGCGGCGTCGTGGCCGGTTGTCGTGGTTGATCAGGATCGCCTGTTGCCATGTGCCGAGCCGGAGCCGTCCGCCGCGGACCGGCACCACCAGCGACGGCCCCATCAGCGCCGCCTGAACGTGGCTGTGGCCGTTGCCGTCGTGCCACGTCATCTCGTGGGCATAGGGTCTGTCCGGCGGGGCCAGGCGCCGGATCGCATCCTTGAGGTCCTCGACCGCGCCGGGCTCGTACTCGATGGTGGTCAGCGATCCGGTGGAGCCTACCACGGATGCGTGCACACTGCCCTCCCTGACACCGGAAGCGGCAACCGCCCGGGCGAGCGCACCGGTGACATCCGTCATGTCCGGCCCGGTCTCCAGAGCCACATCGAACGACTCGCAGTGGACGGTGACGGCCATGACGGTCAACTCCCTGTCCGAGGCTGGCGACGGACCAGTGTGGCGGATCGACCCGCATCGATTCAAGTGGCTCGCCGCGAGGCACGGCGGTATAGCGGGACCAGCCGACACCGATCCCGCGCGCCTCCATTGACCGAAGTGCCTTGACCGGGGTGCCTTGACCGGGAACTCTGGCCGGTCTACGTTTCGTCGTCGTGACCCGTTTCCGTAGGCGCCTGTGATGAATCGTGTTGGCAGGCACCTCATGGTCAAGGGGGGTCGGATCACTGGGCGCGGTGGCGGAGTGGCTACGCAGCGGCCTGCAAAGCCGTGCACACCGGTTCGATTCCGGTCCGCGCCTCCACGCCGTTCCGGAGTAGCTCAGTGGTAGAGCAAGCGGCTGTTAACCGCTGGGTCGGGGGTTCGAATCCCTCCTCCGGAGCCATCGTTCCTCCCATGGTTGATTGAAACCCGGTCCGTGGCCGAGCGACCGGCGGAACCGATCGCAAGAGATTCGTGTTTCGAACGCGGCTTATCATAGATCCGCCATATTCATCCTGTCATGATTGCACCCATTCGGGTCTCTAAGCGCTGTACGAGAGTCTCGACCCGGTCCCCAGAGGGAGTAACGATCATGCTTCGGATACGGGCGCCATCTCGACCTCGCCAAACGGACGATGGCCCGAGCACGGCGAGCAATGGTCTCATGACGGGTATGCCCGCTGCTTTTTCAAGCATACGTTGAAATCAAGGTGGCGTCGGGGGGCAAGGCGGTCTATCATTTTTGGTGCAGGGTGGCAGGTCCGGGGATCCGGTCGCTCGCGTGGTTGAAGTGGGAGAACCGATTGCATGCATGATACGGCGCGTGCGCCACACTGGCTTGTCCCATGGAGCTTTGTTGCCAGTCGTCTTCGTGGCCGGGCGGACAGCGAGCATGAACAAGCCCTGATCCGCTTTGTTATTACCGGGCTGCTTTTTACCTACCTGATGTTTCTTCGGGCGATGGGCGAGGAGCCCCGCATCGCGATCTCGCACGAAGAATGGATCGTTGCCGGGTATCTGGTCCTTTCCAGTATCTATATCGCGCTGATCGTCTTGAGGCCCAAGCCGTCCCCCTCACGGCGACTGACCGCGATGGTCACCGACTTCTCGGGTCTGTCCATTCTGTTGTACCTTGGCGGTGCTGCCGCCGCACCATTCTATCCGATCTATCTGTGGGTGGCCTTCGGCAACGGCTTTCGCTATGGCCTGCCGTATCTGGCCGCTTCGGTGGTGCTGTCGGTGGTGGGGTTCCTCACCGTCATCGTGACCACGCCGTTCTGGCAGGAAAACCTGGCCCTTGGCCTCGGTCTGCTGGCGGCGCTGGTCATCCTGCCGGCCTACACCTCGACCCTGATCCGAAAACTGACCGAGGCGAAAGCACAGGCGGAAGCCGCCAACCATGCCAAGAGCCGCTTCCTCGCCAGCATGACGCACGAGTTGAGGACCCCGCTCAATGCGGTCATCGGTATCAGCGACGTGTTGACCGAAACGCCGCTCAATCCTGATCAGCGGGAGATGGTGCACACCGTCAAGACCTCGGGCAGCGCCCTGCTCGGTCTCATCGACGATATCCTGGATTTGTCCAGGATCGAGGCCAGTCGGGTCACGGTGGTGGCCGAGGATTTCGACCTGCATAGCGAGTTGGCGGATCTGGCGGCGATCTTCGGGCACCAGGCCCGCAGCAAGAACCTGGGCTTCGGGGTTCAGGCGTCCGTTGCAGTCCCGTATCAACTGCATGGGGATCGTCGCCATCTCCGCCAAGTCTTGACCAACTTGGTCGCCAACGCGTTGAAGTTCACCACCGACGGGCACGTCGTGATCAGTGTGGGCACCCACGCCGACCCGCGGAAACCGAGCGACCCCGTCTGGGTTCGGTTTGCGGTGAGCGACACCGGCATCGGCATTTCCGAAGCCGATCAGGCACGCATCTTCGAGCGCTTCACGCAGGCCGACGATTCCATCAACCGGCGCTTCGGCGGTGCCGGGCTCGGCCTCGCCATCACCCGCCATCTGGTGACCCTCATGGGTGGTCGCGTCGGGGTTGACAGCGAGCTTGGGATGGGCAGCACCTTCTGGGTTGAGTTGCCGTTCGCGGTGCGATCCGCGGCACCACCGGCGGTGCCGGCAAACCTGCTGTTGGTGTCCCGCGACCGGCAGTTGGCCGAGGACCTGCGCTCCCGCCTGGACGGCTTGCCCGTGGACGTCGCCATCGTCCCCGGCGTGGCTCAGGTGGAGGGCGCGCTGCAGCGCCTGGCGCGCTTGCTGCCCGGCGGTACCCAGATCGTCTTGCTGGACGAGCGTCTAGCTTGGTCTGCCGCAGGCAAAACCGCAGACCCG
This sequence comes from Rhodospirillales bacterium, assembly GCA_007695045.1. Lineage (GTDB taxonomy): Bacteria > Pseudomonadota > Alphaproteobacteria > Rhodospirillales > Defluviicoccaceae > REEP01. The sequence continues at coordinate 28,352 of REEP01000055.1, forward strand.
GACCTCCCGGACCTGCCGGTCACCGTGGCCGGATGTCGGGTGGCGGCCGTGCGCATCGCCGATGATACAACCCCGAAAGTGCCCCACCCGCAGGTGGTCGCGACCCTGGCCACGCCGTTCACGACGGAGCACCTGTTGACCGGGCTGCATGCCGCGCGGACCATGGTTCGGGATTTCGCATCGGCCACGGGCGACCCCGAAGCCGACAGCTTGTCACGGAGCACCCGGTCGCTCGCCATCCTGGTTGCCGAGGACAATCCGATCAACCGTCGGGTGACCGAGCGTATCCTGCAGCATGCCGGTCATCGGCCGCACATGGTGGCCGACGGCGAGGAGGCGCTGGAAGCCCTGGAAGAGTCCACCTTCGATCTGCTGATCGTCGACATTAACATGCCGGGGATCAGCGGCCTTGACCTCATCAAGCTATGCCGCATCACCCGCCTCGGCGAGCCCCGGCTGCCCATCGTCGCCCTCAGTGCCGATGCGACACCGGAGATGCAGGCGGCCTGCATCGAGGCCGGTGCGGATCAGTACCTGACCAAACCGGTGGAAGCGCGAAAGCTGCTGGAGGTGGTGGCATCGCTGGCTCCACCGGAAGAAGCCGCGACATTGGCGCCGGTGACGCCCGAGGCGGACAAACCAGTCAGCCACGATACCGTCGACCGCGGCGAGACCGGGCTGGCCGAAGCCGACGCCACGAACGGCCGCGCCGACACGGATGCGGACGATCCGGGCACGGTCACGCAAATCTCCGCCCACCCCAAGTACCGTCCAGACGGTGTGGTGGCGATCGACTGGGATGTCATCCAGAAACTGAGAGACTTCTGCGCCGATGACGAGTTCATCGCCGAAACACTGGACGAATACGTCGTCGACACCCAGAACCTGATCCGGGAAGTGGAGGACGCCGTTGCCGATCTCGACGCCGGCCGTCTCCGCGACAAGCTGCACGCCCTTCGCGGCACCTCCGGAAACGTCGGCGCTCAGGGCCTGCGCCGGGTGTGTGAGGAGTTCCGCGGCGTGACGCGGAGCGACCTGGAGCGTCACGGTCGCGAGTTCGTGGCCCGTCTCAACTTTGAATTCGGGCGGGTTCGGAACGAACTGGCGGACCACCGGGTCGCCGGCGAAAGGGTGAAAAGCAAGCCGTGAACGGCATCCGGTGCGGCGCCAGCGTTCCCCTGCCGCCGCTCCGGACGACCGCCAGCGGATGGCCAGGGCGGCAACGCGCGCTTACTTGACCTCAGAGGCGATGAAGCCACTCGACGGCGATATCCGTCGCGCTCGGGTCGGTCAGAAGGTCCCAGTGACCGAGGTCCGGCAGGAGGTGCACGTCCGCGGTCGGGACGGCGCCGGCCATGACCTTCGGGTAGGCCTCGGCCCGGAAACATTCGTCCTCCGTACCCACGATCACCAGCATCGGCCGGCCGGCGCCGGCGCTGGCCAGTTCGCCAGCCGAATCACCCGGGCCAAAGGCCAGCAGCGTGTTGTATGACCACGACAGAGTCTCCCGGCCGTCGAGCGTGCAGGGTGGCTGGTTGAATTCGACCACAGGCAAATCGTTGAAGCCCGTGATGCCTCGGGCGTTGAGGGCGATCAGCGCGTTCATACGCTTGCGATAGACGGCGACCCAGCCGCCGATGCGCGGTCGCGTGGTCGGTGCGGTATGGCCCAGGAACGGCGCCAGCAACAGCAGGGCCGACACCCGGTCGCACAGGGCATCACTGCAACAGCGGAGGGCGAGACCACCGCCGGCGGAATGGCCGCCGAGAACGATCGGTGCCGCCGGATGATCCCGGGCGACGGCCTCAAGGATCACCCCGATGTCCTCCACCATCTGATCGGGATACGCAACCGCATGCCCGCGCCGCCGCCCGGAGAGGCCGTGGCCGCGCATGTCCGGCACATATACGGTCCCGGCGCCTTGGTCGGCGATTCGGCTTGCCAGGGTGTGCAGATGGCCGCCGTGACCCGCAGCGCCGTGAACTAGGACAATGGCGCGTGCCGGACCGCCGGGATAGCGACGATAGGCCAGTTCGATGCCGTCCCGCGCCGTCACGAACCGCGGCGTGACGGAAAGGTCGCCGCTAAGCGCGCGCAGGCGGGCCAAGCTTTGCTCGGCGAAGGCGCGTTCTACCCCTTCCACCTCCCAAACGGCCACGTCGTTCAGGAGTTGGAGCAACTCCCCCTGGTCGTCCATGCGTCGTCCGCCACCCCAAGGTCGGCTGACAGGATCGTCAGCAGCCCTCTCCCCGACTGGGTAATACGTTCCTAACACATCCCCCAACCGTTCCCGGCCTTGGGTGGCTTTCTGCCGCCCGGCGGGAACGGTCAACAACTACAACCTGGAACCCGGCTTCACAACGGCTTTTGCCCGGCAACGATGAAGAAGGACAGTCCGCCGAAGAACCGGTCGGCGGCTTTCAGCTGGTCCCATTCCGTACGCCACGCCGCGGCCTCGTCGTCGCTCATGCGCCCGCCGGCGACCAGGGACTCGACGATCCCATGGATGTTGAGGATGTTCTCCGCCGGCGTCGGGTCCGCCACCGCCAGCGTCTGGACACTCGCGCCGACGTCTTCCAGCCCCGCATCCTTGAACAGGTGGTATAGATTTCGCGCTGCCGGCGCGTTGTTGACGCTCTCCGCAACGCCACGGGCGACCTTCCATCCGATATCCGGAAGCGCGGTGACGGCCCAGAAGCTTGCCATGTCCGGTTCGCTTACCACCACCCTGCCGCCCGGCTTGGTGACGCGCACGGCCTCGCGCAACGCCGCGGCAGGATCGCTCAGGTGGACGTACAGGCGGTCGGTCCGCACACCGTCGAACTGGGCATCGCCAACTGGCAATTCGTCCGCCGGGGCCTGGACGAAGCTCAGTTGTGAACCGGCACCGGCGTAGCGTTCACGCGCCTGCTCCACCATGGTGGCACTCAGGTCGAAGCCCGTCACGCTGCCCTCGGGCCCCACCACGTCGGCCAGCAGCCGGGCGTCGTCGCCGGTGCCACAGCCGATATCGGCCAGATGCCGACCGGGGCCGGCCCCCATCAAGGCAAAGGTCTCCTGCTTGTAGCGTTTGAAAAACGCGAGAGCCTGCATGCGATCGAGCCGACCGATCAGATCGTTTCCGTCGGCCGCATCGACTCCGGCGAAATCCTTCAACAAACCCGTCTTGGATTCCAGGATCATGGATCGTTTCCTCTTTGGCGTTAACCCGAGAAATGCTCAAAACGTGTAGCGCAGATTGAGGGCGACGGTGTCGCCACGATTGGTCCCGTCGGCGCGGATGTTGATTGTCTCGTTGAGTAAAGGAGCGAACGGCCCCGGAGATTGCAGGTCGATCTTGACATCTCGAAAGAATGTCACGGCATAGGCCAGATCCACGGAGAAGTTCGCGGTCGGCCGGTAACTGATGCCGGCGCCCAGCCAGAAGCTGTCGGCATCGGGCACGCTGGTGTTGCGGAAACGGCTGCGGGTGGGCGTCTGGTCGTAGCGGAAGCCGGAGCGCACCGTCCAGGCATCGGTGATGTCGTATTCCGCGGCGATGGAGGCGGTCACCGAATTGCGATAGTTTTCCGGCCTGGTGGTGTCGCCGTTGCGGTCATCAAAGCGGAAGTCCAGTTCCTTGAAGCGGGACCAGGCGAACCACTGGAACTCCCCCATGAGGCGCAGTTGCGGGGTGGGTTCATGCACGACCGCGGCCGAGATGATGTCCGGCAGGTCGATCGTCGTCTTGACCCCGACGCGTCTGTTGAGGCCATCGAGACCGGGAACCGTCACTCCTGAAATATCGGCCGTACCCCGAATGTTGTGGGAAATCGAGGAACGGTAATGCAGGCCGAAGCGGGTCTTGGGGGTGGCGGTGATCAGGACGCCGGCGTTGAAACCGACACTCCAGGTGTCACCCTTGATTTCGCTGCGGCCGTCCAGAGCCGGGTCGGGTGGGCCCATCGGATTCCAGATCGCCTGCACCAGCTTGGCATCGGCGTACTGGACGTTCAGGCCGGCCCCGATGGAAACCACGTCGTCCAGCCGGTAGGCCACCGCCGGCGACAGGTTGATGGTGGTGAGCTCGGTCTCGATGGAATCGTAGCGGCCGAACCATTGGTCATTGTATTCGACGGAAATGCCGAAGGGCGCGCTGACACCGAAGCCCACCCAAAGCCGGTTGTCCAGTAGGCCGTGCGCGGCATAGAAGTTGGGCACGATCGCCGTGTCGATGGGACTGCCGCCATCGTTGCCGGTTGTCGCGAAATCGAAGCCCCCCACGGAGGCCGTGGATCCGCGGTCCTCCAGGTCCAGGTGCAGGATCAGGACGCTGCCGCCGATACTGATCTGGGATGACGGCAGCCGCGTCATGCCGGCCGGGTTGGCAAACACGGTTTCCGCCCCGGTCGCGAGCGCGGCCCCGCCGGAGAAAGCCCGTCCCACTGCGTTGGTATCATGCTGGGGAATGTAGAAGGCGCCGGCACCGGCCTCGCCCGACATCGCGATCGATACGGCCGTCCCCACCGCCGCTGCCACGCCACAGGTCTTTCCTGCCCTCAGTCTCATTCTCACCTCGCCCCTTCGCTGAATCTGGCACCGCCAAGTCCGCCCACCGGCACATGTGACCGCTTCTCCGGCGATTCTCGCATTGGAACCCGTTCGCGATGCACCGTGGCGCTTGACCTTGGAGAACCAATCCTTAACTCATTTGGGTTATGGTCTTTCATGTGCGGTTTGACAACCCTCCCCATAGCGGGGGGCATCAATTTCCCGGGCGTGTGGTTCCTTGCGACGGTCTGTGGCCCTGCCGGCTCAGGGGGCGCACGTTCGGCGTTCGGGCACAGTCCAGCGACGGAGCGCGCGAACCCCGCCGGCACTGCGGCCCCGCGGCCAGCCGATCCAGGCGTCGAGAGCGTGCGAGCCGACGACCGACGTGCGTCATGTCGGTCGGACCAAGTCTATACAGGTGCCATTGTCTCGCCTTTCGCTGCCGGGGCCGATTGCGCCCTGACCTAAGCGGCCTGGATGCGGGACCAGCGTCGGTCTTGCGCGATCGCCAAGTGCCGCATCTTGCGGAGGTCGGCACGGTCCAGCGACAGCGCGCTCTCGACCCAGACGTCGGCGATTCGAAACAGCTCCTCCCGACTGACCGGCTTATTCAGTTCGCGAACTCTGTGGAGGGCCTGACGGGCTTTGCGCGAACGCCGGTACTGCTGAATCACGTCATGTACCGCTTCCACTCCGGCACCATCGTCGGCGACAACGTCGATCACGCCCATGTCAGCCAGTTCCCCGGCCTCAAAAACGCGGCCGCTCAGAATTATTCGTTCCGCGCGGGCCATGTCGAGCCGACGCGCCAGGAAGGTGTAGGCACCCATGCCGGGAAACAGGTTGAACAGCACCTCCGGCAGGGCAAACTTCGCGCTGCGTTCGGCAACGATGATGCTGTGAGCCAGGGCCGCCTCGAACCCGCCCCCGAGCGCATCGCCCTGCACCAAGGCAATCGTGCAGACCGGCAACTCGAGATTGACGGCCAAGCGGTACTGTCCGCGCACGCAGGCATAGGCATAGGCGCGCAGCGCCGCCTCGTCTCGGGCTTCGATCAATCGCTGGAATCGCGGCAGATCGCCACCCAGGTTGAAGATGCCTGGCACGCGCGAGCCCAGCACCAGAAACTCGGGTTTGTTGGATTCCGGGTCGTTGGCGAGCCAGTTTTCCTCGACGAAGTCGAGCGTGGCCGTGATGTCCTCGATCAACGCCGGGGTGAAGCTCGGTCGCTCCGTCGGCGCCATAAACTGCCAAAGTGTCCGCAACTGCGGGTCGAATTCGATCGTTGCCTGAGTAATCGTTTTGGCAAATGCACGCCAGTCAGGGCGGTGTTCGCGCGGCTCGACACGATTCCAATCGCGGTGTTCCCCGCTGCCGCCGCGCTTGAGCCCCTGAACGGGCATGAGCATTGGATATCTGCTGCCATCGACATTATGACGCTTGAATGTCTCGAATGCAGTCGCAAGACCGATATTCTGCATCTCTTCTCTCCTGATGGCGCCGGATTACGGCGCGTGAGATTGGCTCCCAGACAGCAAGAGCCTACACGCCCCAACTGGGGCTTTCTACCACTTTTAGTATACCCCCGTGTGGGGCTATGGCAGGCTCGCTGTCAGCGTGCTTCGCTGGTTTTTTATGCATCGCATGAGCATGGATGGTAACCTTGATTTTTTTGTTCAATTTTGGGTTTGCGATATGAGGGAACGGCAACCCAGGCAGATCGCGCGCCGAATGAACGAATTCGCGCGATGCGATTGCAACCGGGATATCCCCGGTGGCATACTTCGGTAACGTACGGCTGTAATTATTGGCGCTTTATTGGGCGCAAGTGCTTGAGGGCGACACCATTGGCCCTTCGGAGGTGACGGCAGTGCACCGTTCAGGGTATGGTCTGGATCAGGAGGCTTTGGGGTATCCGCCTATGTCGGTGGTTGTGATCGTCGACGATCGCGCGACCAACCTGAAAATTCTGCGGCGGTTCGCCGAACGTCTTGGGCCGGACGTGCTGGTCCAGACCTACGACAGCGCGGGCGCTGCGCTCGACAGCTTCCGGCGGGTAGCACCCGACCTGATCGTCACCGACTACGTCATGCCCGGCATGAGCGGGGAGCAGTTCATCGAGCGGTGCCGTCAGGATCCTCTGACCCAGGAAGTGCCGATCATCGTGGTCACCGCTTACGAGGATCGCGATTTCCGCTACCGGGCTCTGGATGCCGGGGCCAGCGACTTCCTGTTGAGCCCGGTGGACGCCCGCGAATTTTGTACCCGGGCACGCAACCTCCTGACCCTCCGCGAGCAGAAGAAAGCAATCCAGGACCACGCTGAGTCACTGGAAAGTGAACTGGCGGCGGCACTTCGCCGGCATGCCGAGGACGTGCAGCGACGCGAACACCAGTTGCGCCGAATCGTCAACACCGTGCCAGCCCTGATCCGGGCCAGCGATTCCGCCGCCACCGTCACGCTGATGAACGACTATCATAAGCTTCTGTTCGACGTCGGACGCCGCAGCGGCGAACGCGCAGTGTCCGCGGATGTCTTCGGCGACAGCTATGTGGCCCGGCACCGACAACTGGATCGCGAGGTGATCGAGAGCGGCCGCACCCTGGTTGGCATCGAGGAAACGGTGTCGGCCCCGGGCGGATCGGACCGGGTTCTGCTGACGACAAAGGCCCCCTTGATCGCCGGTGACGGAACCATTGACCAGGTGGTGACGGTGTCGCTGGATATCACCGAGCGCAAGCGCGGGGAACGGGCGCTGCTGGAGAGCGAGCAGCGGTTCCGCAGCCTGGTGGAAAGCTCCGTACTCGGCATCGTCATCGTGCGTGACGGCAGACCCGTCTTCGCCAACCGGACGTATGCAGCCATTTTCGGCTATGACGATCCGGCCGAGATCACCGCTCTCGGTTCCCTCGATCCCATCTATGCCCCGACCGAACTGGAGCGCATCCACCATTACCGCGCTGCCCGAAAGGCCGGCAAGCCGGTACCCAACCGGTACGAGTTTCAGGGGCTGCGCAAGGATGGCTCCCTGCTCTGGGTTGAAACGCAGATTCAGGAAATCGTCTGGGAAGGTGAGCGCGCATTTCAATGCACCCTGGTCGATAACACCTTGCGTAAGGAGTACGAGGAGCGGCTGGAACGCCAAGCGAACTTCGACGATGTCACCGGGCTGCCCAACCGGGTGCTGGCCCTGGATCGGCTGCGCGGCGCCGTGGTCAGCGCGCAGCGCCATCATCACAAGGTCGGCATCTTGTTTGTCGACCTCGACCACTTCAAGAAGATCAATGACACCCTGGGCCACGCCACCGGCGATCAACTCCTGCGGCTTGCCGCCGAGCGATTGACCGGATGCGTCCGGGCGGAGGACACCGTGGCCCGGCTGGGCGGCGACGAGTTCACGGTGATCCTGCCCAAACTGGCCTCATCCGCCCACGCCGAACCGGTGATCCAGAAAATCCTCGACACCTTCTCGGAGCCGTTCCAACTCGGCCAGGACGAAGCCTTCATCAGTGCCAGCATCGGCGTCACCGTGGCGCCCAATGACGGCAATGATCCGCAGGTGCTGATGCAGAATGCCGACGCGGCAATGTACCGCGCCAAGGAACAGGGGCGGAATACGTTCCATTACTTCACGCCCGAACTCAATCGTCGCGCGGTCGAGCGCATGCGGCTGGAAAGCCACCTCCTGCACGCCCTCGATCGCGGCGAACTCGATCTCCACTACCAGCCCATCGTCGACCTGCGCCTGGGGACGGTCGCGGGGGCCGAGGCGCTGCTGCGTTGGACCAACCCGGAGCTGGGGAACGTCGGGCCCGACCGATTCATCCCGCTGGCCGAGGATACCGGGCTGATCGTGCCAATCGGCCAATGGGTGCTGGATACCGCATGCGCGCAACTGGCAGCGTGGCGGGAAATCGGACTGGCCCCGATCAGGCTCTCGGTCAACATCTCCAGCCGCCAATTCCGCGGCACCAACCTGTGCGTTGCCCTCGCCGAAATGTTGAAGCGGCACAACGTTTCGTCTCACCTGCTCGAACTGGAGATTACGGAGGGTCTGCTGATGGACGAACTGCCGCAGACACGGGCCAATCTCCGGGATCTGGCCTCGCTTGCGGTGCGCCTCTCCCTGGACGATTTCGGCACGGGCTACTCCAGCCTCCGCTATCTCAAGCAGTTTCCCGTGGACACCCTGAAGATCGACAAGTCGTTCGTCAGCGAGGTCCCGCATGACGAAGGCGACGCCACCGTGGTGGAAGCGATCATTGCCATGGCCCATCGCCTGGGTCTGCAAGTCATCGGTGAGGGGATCGAGACCCAGGAACAGCTACGATTTCTGCAGGCGGCGGGATGCGACTTGGCCCAGGGATTCTACCTCAGCCGGCCCCTGACGGCGGCCGCCTTCCTTCGCTGGCGCGAGGAACGTATGCCGATCCTGAGCGGCGCCCTGCAGGAGTCGCTATAATACCTCCAGCACCGGCGCCGCCGGCACACCGGCCAATGCCCCCATGTTCCGTTCGAAAGCCTGCAGCGGAAGCGCCGCTGACTGGAAGACGGTGGTGCGCGGTTGCCAGTCCTTGCGCCGGGTCTCCAGCTCGAGCCGGGAGAGCGGCATTGCCTGAAGCCAATGGGTCCGCTACTTTGGTTCCGTAATGGAGTCGTTTTGGAACCACCAATGCCCGTGAACCTGTCGATCAAGAACGCTCCCGACCATGTTGTTCAGCGCCTGAAGGCCCGCGCGGCGCGTCATCACCGCTCCTTGCAAGGGGAACTCCTGGCAATCCTCGAAGAAGCAGCCCGGCCGCCCCGTCAGCTGACCGTCGAGGAGGTGTTGGCTGAGGTCCGACGCCTTCAGCTGAGCACACCTGCGGAATCGGCGGCCATGGTCCGGGCTGACCGGGATGCCCGTTAAGGTCGTCGACGCTTCAGCAATCGGGGCTCTGGTGTTTGGCGAACCCGCGGCCGAAGAGGTTGCCGCGAAACTATCCGCGGCAACCCTCGCCGCACCGGCGCTGCTTGCCTTCGAGATTGCGAATATCGCGGTTAAGAAACTGCGGCGGCATCCGGACCAACGGGACGCTTTGCTGGCCGGACACGCATTGTTTGACCGGCTGTCGATCGAGATTGTCGCCGTCGATAGTGCCGCCGTGGTCAACGTTGCCGAGGAAACCGGGCTTACCGCGTACGGCGCCAGCTATCTGTGGCTGGCACGCGAACTCCGCGTGGCGCTTGTGACCCTCGATGCGGCGCTGGCTGTCGCCGCTGGTTCCTGACGCACTGTGTTACCTTGCTGTGATGACAGCAGGCGACGGCGGGCTCGGGAGGCGTGTCGTCAGTCCCCCTGAGCCCTCACTCACACGTCCGCGTACACGTGGGTCTCCGCCTTGGCGCCGGGGTGGGTGACGGCACCGTTGCAGGTGTCGCCCACCAGCTGCGCGTACTTCCACAGCGCCCCTGACTGAAAGTCGGTGGTGCGCGGTTGCCAATCCTTGCGCCGGGCCTCCAGCTCAGCTTCACTCACCTCAACGTCCAGGGTGCCGGCCTCGGCGTCGATGGCGATGATGTCGCCGTCCCGCAGCAGGCCGATGGGGCCGCCCACCGCCGCCTCCGGCCCGACATGGCCGATGCAGAATCCCCGGGTCGCTCCGGAGAACCGGCCGTCGGTGATCAGTGCCACCTTGTCCCCCATCCCTTGGCCATACAGCGCCGCGGTGGTCGACAGCATCTCCCGCATGCCGGGGCCGCCGCGCGGGCCCTCGTACCGGATCACCAGCACCTCCCCCTCCCGGTACTCCCGCCGCCCCACCGCCTCGAAGCAGGCTTCCTCGCTGTCGAAGCAGCGGGCCGGGCCGCGGAACTTGAGAAACGTCATGCCGGCCACCTTGACGATGGCGCCCTGCGGTGCGAGGGAACCCTTGAGCCCGACCACGCCGCCGGTGGGACTGAGGGGGCGGCTCACGGGTCGGATCACCTCCTGGTCGTCCCGCAGCGTCACCCCTTCAAGGTTTTCGGCCAGGGTGCGGCCAGTGACGGTGAGGCAGTCGCCGTGCAGGAAGCCGCCGTCCAGAAGGGTACGCAGCACCGCCGAAACCCCGCCGGCCTCGAACAGGTCCTTGGCGACGAACCGCCCGGCGGGCTTGAGGTCGGCGATGTAGGGGGTGCGGCGGAAGATCCGGCAGACGTCTTCCAGGTCGAAGTCGATCCCGGCCTCGTGCGCCATCGCCGGCAAGTGCAGGCCCGCGTTGGTGGACCCGCCGGTGGCGGCGACCACGGTGGCGGCGTTTTCCAACGCCTTGCGGGTGACGATGTCGCGGGGCCGCAGGCCCGATTGCAGCAGCGCCATCACCGCCCGTCCCGATGCCTCGCACAGCGCGTCCCGGGATTCGTACGGCGCCGGCGCGCCGGCCGAGCCCGGAAGCGCGAGCCCGATGGCCTCCGACACGCAGGCCATGGTGTTGGCGGTGAACTGGCCGCCGCAGGAGCCGGCGGAGGGGCAGGCGACGCACTCCAGTTCGTGCAATTCCGCATCGCTCATGGCGCCGCCGGAATGCTTGCCCACCGCCTCGAACAGATCCTGCACGGTGACGTCCCGCCCCTGATACCGCCCCGGCAGGATCGAGCCGCCATAGATGAACACCGACGGCACGTTCAACCGGATCATCGCCATCATCATCCCCGGCAGAGACTTGTCGCAGCCGGCCAGGCCCACCAGCGCGTCATAGCAGTGGCCACGCATGGTCAGCTCCACCGAGTCGGCGATCACCTCCCGGGACACCAGGGAGGACTTCATCCCGGCGTGGCCCATGGCGATGCCGTCGGTGACGGTGATGGTGACGAACTCCCGCGGGGTACCGGCCGCGGCCTTGACCCCCAACTTCACCGCCTGGGCCTGACGGGACAGGGAGATATTGCATGGTGCCGCCTCGTTCCAGCAGGTGGCGACGCCAACGAACGGGCGGTGGATCTCCTCCTCCGACAGGCCCATGGCGTAATAATAGGAACGGTGCGGGGCGCGTGACGGCCCCTCGGTGACATGGCGGCTCGGCAACCGCGCCTTGTCGAACAGTGGCTTCCTGGCGTCGTCTGGCATCCTGAGTTCCTTGCGAATCCCTGGCGTGATACAGGTCGCGTGGCGGAGGGCTCCGAGCGTTGCGCTCCTGTGGCCCATCCGCAGCGGTCACCGCGAGAAATAAATCAGGAGCGCCAGAAACGCCAGCGCCGCGCCCTGAGCGATCACCCGAACGCGCATCAGCACGTTGCTCCACTTGTCGCTGCCGCTGGCAAACGCCAACAAACCGGTCAGCAGCACCGCCGCCACCGCTACCAAGGTCAGCGCCAGAAGCACATCCGCCGTCGCCATCTAAAGATCCCCCAACCCGTGTCTGCCGTCAGGCTTTTCCGCTTAAGCGGATCTGGCCCGGCCATGTCAACTGTAACACCAACAACAGCCCCGTGCCCCCGGCTCAGCAGATGCCGGCGGCCAACGCACTCCAGTGATCGGCGATCGCCTCCAGATGCCGGCGAACGTCCGCGAGAAAGTCCCGGTGCGCTCCCTCGGCATCGAGGAGAAGGTTTTCCGCCTCCCGCAGCGCCATCGGCATCGCCCGCCATGGCACATCGGCATCTTCGCTCAGAACCCGGTCCACCCCCCATCGCAGCAGGGCCGTGCGATCATCGCTGCCGAGCGTGTCGGGGTTCTCGGCGAACACCAGTCGCCGCGCCAAGTCCGCCAGTTTGGCATCCGCAAAGGTCTGTGCAAGTCCCGCACGGGACGGCCAGTCTCCGGCGTGGAAGCGGGCGATGCGCGCCGCATCGTCACTGCCGGTCTCAGGAAACCGCTCGTGCCACCTGTGTTCGATCAGCGACGGCGGCTGCATGGACAGTCGGCGCAGCCGCAAGGCTTCCCCCACCCGCGCCCGGAAATCCGGTCGGCTGGCGATCAGGTCCAGCCGGCGGTGCCGTTCGCCCGGCGGCACGTTCAGGGCGGCAACCTCCCGCGAGGCCCACTCAGCCGGCATCAGCGCCGGCTGAGCGGTGGCGCGGAGCGCCCGGATCACTTTGGGCGAACGGGCCAGGAGACGGACGATCTCCTCCGCGGTTCGCTCAAGGTACGGTGTGGGATCATGCGCGAGGTCAAACACCGCCACGTCCATGGCGTCGTCCGGATGGCGGCCGCAGGCGATCACCAAACGGCTCACCACCCGACCGTAGGTGAAATCCGTCAGCACCAAAGGCTCGGCTTCGGCCAAAGCTGCCAGCACCGCGTGCTTGTGGGCGCACTGGATCATCCGTGCCCACACGGGCGGCGTGGCGTTGCGCACGCGCCGTGCCACGCACAGCGCCGCTTCCGCATCGGCCATGGCGTCGTGACTGTCGGCGGCACCACAGCCGAACGCCGGCGCCACGTGATCGAGCCGGAATGTGGGCCGGCCGCGGTGGTCATGGGGTGGCTTGATGCGGTCAGAAGCATAGAGCGCCGCAGCCTGCGCGATCCGCATCACGCAACCACGCCCGTTTCCCCCGGCACTGGTGAGAAAGGGCTGCTGCAATGACTGGTAAAATGTCTGGCGCAGCAACGGCTCGTCGAACACGAACGAGTTCCAGCCCAGGAAGATGGCAGGCGACCAGCGCCGGAAGCATGCCCCGGTCTCCTGCGCCAGATCGTACCAGCTTGGCAGGCGGCTGTCCTCCAGCATGGCCGGCGTGATTCCGGTCACCCTGAGGGCGGCCGGCGACGGCACCACCCACGGCAGACGGCGGCAGCGGGCCTCGAACCGCTCGATCGGGTTGAGATCCGCATCGGTGCGGATCGCCGCCACCTGGACAATCTGGTCGAACGCGGCCGAAGTGCCGGTTGCTTCCAGATCGTAGAAGACGAACACAGGAACGTGCGCCGGCCGTCAGTGCGCGGCGCCGTCCAGGCGCCCGAGCATGCGGTGCAGCGTCGCAACCGGATCGACCACATCAGCCGGCTCTCCGGTCCGGCTGACCGGGATCCAGGGCAGCCGTTCCAGCGCTGCCATCAGGTCACCGGCGGCGTCGGCATCCGCCGCGACCATTTTGTCGGGATCGACTGTATCATGATCGCCCGCTGCAACCGGTCGCGGCGCGTCCAGTTCCAGGTCGACCGTAGGCTTGCTCCAAGGGCCACTCACCGAGACCGCCAGTACGTGCGGACCGGTTCCGGCGACGTTCGTGCCCGCAGGTTTGGTGCCCGGACGTTTGGTCTCCGCAGGCTTGGTGCCCCCAGGTCTGGTGTCCTCAGGCTGGGTGCCCGCAGGTTTGGTGCCCGCAGGTTTGGTGTCCGCAGGTTTGGTGTCCGGGGGTCCAGCCACTCGGAGTTCGGTCACTTGGGGCACTACAGCCGTGGCTTGTGGCGATGTCACGAGGTTCGTCGGTTCAATCCGGAGGTCCATGGTCCGGGTCATGAGATTGACCGAACCGGCCGCCCGAAACCGGCCGTCCGGCGTTTCCAGTGTGACGTCGTGGGCTCGGGCGACACCGCTCCGCACTCGAAGCACGCCCAGCCCTTGGGAAAAGTCCGTCGTGCCCGACGCCGACCGGGGCGTTTGCCGAAGATTCCGGCCCGACGCATCAACCCAGGCTGTTGCCGCCAAGTCCAGCCCGGAGATCGATCCGGAATCGAGGCGAAACACGATGCTGCCACCGAGGGTCGAGAGCAATTCCGCCGGGGATTGACCCTTGCCCGAAAATACCGCATAGGCCGAGCCCTTGGCCTCGATCGGGCTGTGACCGACCAGAGTGGCGAGCAAGGATCTCGTTTCCACACCATTCAGCAGCACATTGGCTTCCATGGTCGGCGCCACGTCCCCGTCCACCCGGACGATCCGTGCCATTCCACTCCCGCCGAACGCCTGGAACTCGTCCAGATCCATGGTCAAACGGTTGTCCAGTAACGACACCGTGGCGGCCGTGCTCAGAAGCTCTAGCCCCCCGATCCGGAGTGTCCGCGCCGTGAGCGCGAGATCCATGTCGATAGCAGGAAGCAGCCGGGACGAGGCACCCTGTTCCCGCGCCGGTGCCGGCTCGTCGGCGACCGAAGCGCCCGCCCCGAACAGATAGCCGCCAAGGTCGAGATAACGTGATGTCAATTGTCCCTTCAGGTACGGACGGGTACGACGATTGTCGATGATAAGAGCGCCCGCGAGTTGCATGCCGTCCAGAGAGACCCGCAACTGGTCCAGGGTGATCAGTCCGGAGCCGACCTCGATCCGGCTGCGGACCGCGAACGGTCCCAGCAAATCGGCCGGTGCGGCGGGCGCGCGATCGATCCACGCCATGGCATCCCGGAACGATGGGCCGCGGCCACTGACCCAGCCGCGGAGGATGACGCTCGCCGGCTGGGCGCCGACGATGCCGTCGAATCGCCAAAGGGCCGGCGCGATGTCGGCGTCCAGCCTCAGTCTGGTTTCAGCCCCAGCCGCGAGGGCGGCTCCATCCTCGATCAGCCCGGTCAGCGAGAGTGGACGGCCAGCCCATCTCGCACGCGCGTCAAACGCGTAGGCTGAGCCACCCGTCGCGCCAGTCGCGTCGCGCCGGCGCGCATCCAGGGCGATGTGCGACAGGCGGATCGATGGCCTATCCGGATCACGGTCGATGACAAGCGTACCGGCGTCGACCTCGAGGTGTGCCGGGCTGAGCCCCGCAGAGACGAGCGCCGTCAATATCCCCTCGTGCCGCCCTCCAATTCCGGCTGAGGTGGATCCAACGGGCTCCGATGGTGCCGATATCCTCAGATGGGGATCGGCAAGTGACAGCCGTGCGAGCTCGATCATCGGCTCGCCGAATGGCCGAAACGTCACTTCGGCGTCCACGGCAGGGACGGTCATCTGATATGCCCTGCCATCTCCGGTCGCGTCCTCGATAACGACGTCCGTCAGGTGCAGCGTGAGCGGACCGGCCAGCGACGACAGCGAGGCAGTGCCGCGGATCGCCACGGAGCCGCCGCCGATGCTTTCCAGGTAGCGGACAAACTGGCGTTCCAGCACGGGCCGGGCGAGCAGCCCCACAGCGCCGACGATGATGATACCAACCCCGAGAACAACCCCGAGCCCGATCAGCGATTTGCGCATACGCATCCGTATCGCGGCCGGCCTTCTGGCCCGCCGTCCCTCAACCGCAATGCCGATCTCCCCCACGAAGCTGCCGACCGACCGATATAATAAAGATCATGCAGCAGCACCGTGACAAAAAAACGGCACCGCGTCGTCGGATCCTGCCGCGTCACGGCAGGGCGGGACAGGACGGGACGGGACGGGACGGAGCGGAGCGGGGTCGGTGTTGGCGGACCTCACGCCCGCTTGCCGATCAAGGCGTCCGGACCACCAGCGCCACGGTCCATCTTGACCCGGTTGAGAGCGACGCCGCCGTAACGGCATCGCCCTCCCCCGTGTGAGCAGACGAAGTCCCGGTCCCCGCGTCGGCAGGAGCCGGGCTCACTCATCGTTCGACGAAGACTTCGACACGCCGGTTCTGCGCCTCCCGGACGCCGTCGCCGGTCGGCACCAGGGGCATGGTCTGACCGCGGGCCACCGTCTCGATATCCCCCGCCGCAATGCCGAGATTGACCAGAGCCGACCGGACGGCATCGGCACGCCGCTGCGACAGGCCGAGGTTGTAGGCGGCGGAACCCGCCGTGTCCGTGTGGCCGACGGCAACGATGCGATCGAACGGGGCCGCAGCCGCATCGGCCGCAGCGGCCCGAACGATCGTCATGCCTTCAGAGGTAAGAACGCTGCTGTCAAAGTCGAAAAACACCAGGTACGCCTCGACCACGCCGGCCATCACGGCATCGACCTTGGCCATCGCTTCGAGGAAGCCTTCGCGACAGCGTGCGATGTCGGCAGGCTGGCGATCCTCCTCCTGCTGTTCCATCCAGCAGTCGAACATCGCCTGGGCACGCGCCGCATCCTGGGGCGCCTTGTCGCGAGCGGTCATATCGAGTGCCGTGATCAGTCGGTCCCGCGCGCCGGACAGTTCGCCCACCGCACGGTCCGGGATGCGTCGTTCCGCCATCTCAACCGGCAGAACCAGGTTGCCGCGCCCAGCCTCGATGGACCGCACGGCGAAAAAGTCCGACGAGTCATAATTGCCGTCCTGATATTCGAACCGAGCCAGATCAAGATACTCGTTGGATAGAGCGACATCGAAATCCGAGCCATGTGGCGGTTGAGCCTGCTCCGCCTTGCGCAATTGCAGACCGGCGCAGCCGGCCACGACGACGGCGACCAACGCCACCACCGCGAATCGCAATAGGTGCTTCATCATAAGTCCTCCGGAATGGTCCCCCCCTGATGCGGGGCAAGCTTAATAATCAGCGGGTGCAAAGCCCCCACTGAGCGCAAAATCTATACGCTTAATACTTAGAACTGTCTACAACATCCGACAGCATCGTTCGAGACGATGTGGACAGGTCTTTTCAATATGCAACAAGAGCCGCTGGATAACGCGGCGGGGCACGCATCCGGTCAACGCGGTCACGACGCAAGCCACCGTTGAGCGGTGGCATCCGGCAATGCAGTCGCAGCTCGAAGCAATCGAACGCTTGAGCGGATCAGGCGGTCAGGAACAACGGCGAAGGCAGCGCAGGCGGATCTGATCCGGGGTGGCTTGCGGCTTCGGCAAGCCACCCCGGACCGAGCAGACGCCTCAGGCATACACCAGCGGCACGGCAGCTTCCGGCGACAAGACCCGGAACGTCAGACTCTCCTGGAGATACAGTCGGACCGTCGTATCGGTGTGTGACACGTAGCCGCTCGACAGGTCCTGCCCCACGGTGAGTTCAAAATCGCCGCCACGCAGGCTCAACACGGCAGCGCCATCCACCGCCGGCGCCCAAACGATCGGGCCGTCAAGCAGGCGCTGTACATGCTCGAGCACCGGATAACCGCCTGCGGTCGTGGTCGTGGTCAGCCCGGCGTAACACTGCGGCCCGAGCGCGATGGCATAAGGACCGGCGACACCGGCGTTGCGCAGCGTGTTGAGCGCCGTCACCACAGCGATCGGGTATTGAAGATAATCAGTCGACAGTGAGACTGCGTCGGCGGCGGCAGCCTCGCAGATTCCCTCGATCTGAGCGTCGGCATACCCGTGGAAGATGGCCCGGTCCTCGGTCATGGCGATCCGGCGCGCGGCATCCTTGACCGGCTGCAGTTCGGCGTCCTTGGCGCCACGCCCGACGCACTCCATCTCCAGCAGATCCAGCTCGAACGGAACGCGCAGTTCCAGCATCGGCTGGGTCCGGCGCAAATGTGCCTCAACACCATCGCCCGGCGCTGTCAACGGCCGGTTGCGGCCGATACCCACGGAAGACACGTCCCAGCCCAGCGGGCCCTCGAAATCCACCAGCTTGCGTGCAGCCAGAATGCGCACGAGAGTTCGCTTGGCTTCCTCCTCGATCTCCGCCCAGGCATCGTCGGAAAGGGGAGCCAGTTCTTTTCTAAGGTCATCCATGATGCTTATCCCTTTCGGAGGCTGCCAATACCGAGTGACCGGTCACGCACGCCATTTGCCTTGCCGTTTCCACCGTTGCCTGTCTCGCCGCCCTGCTCGTCCTCCTCGAGCTCCGTGACATCGCCACTGGTGAAGAGGTAAGTGCTGAGTTGCTCATGCCACTTGGGGTCATTGCGGCGCAACCACTCGAGCACCATACAGGCATGCTCCTTCTCTTCGTCGCGATTATGGGCGAGGATGGCACGCAGTTCTGCATTCGACGTGGCCTGCACCCGCTGGTCGTACCAATCCACCGCCTCCAGTTCTTCCATGATCGAGACGATGGCCCGGTGCCGGTCGATGGTCTCCTCGCCAATCTGAGCAGGGTCTTCGTGCAGGGTTGCGCTGGACTCTCCCATGATATCACCCTTTCCCGTTGTGTACCGCGGCCGTGGATGCCGGCCCGACTGCAAAAAACCCATCTACTGCATCGTTGGTTCCGGCGGATCACCCTCCTCCACCGGCGGGCGTGGCGACACGCCAGCCTGATGGTGCACCATGCGCCAAGTCGGTTCTTCGCGCACGAACACGTTGGTCGCGACCAGGAAACTGCCGTCGACCACCTCGTAGCAAACCACGTACCCCATGTCGCCGTGGACATAAGCCACGGGGTTGCGGCAACTGATCTTGGGCGCTTGCGGATTGGTGAGTATCCCGGTCCAACTGCGCATCACGGCTTCACGTCCATCGATGGCCTGCCAGCCGGGATGGATGCACGAGACCGCGGCACCCTCCGACCAGACCAAAGCCATCGCCGCCACATCACGCATAGCGAAAGCGTGGTAGAAGGCCTGATTGATGAACAGTACGGCAGCTTGGTCCGACATGGATTCCGAGGCAGGGACAAAGAGGGCACGCACCGCGAGCAGCCTGACCGCTCCCCGTGATCGCTCCGGCAGTCTATCCGGACCCCGGTCGCGATGAAACCGCAAAGCACTGCGAGAGATCAGCCATGATGCCGGATTGCTATCGCTTGGTGGGCCCTTTACTGCGGTCTTTGGACCCGGAACGCGCACATAGCGTCACGTTGGCGGCACTCCGCGCCGGCATCGTGCCGCGACCGGCGGCATTCGAGCACCCGGCCCTGGAGGTGGCGCTGTGGGGGCGTGTGTTCCGCAATCCGGTGGGCTTGGCAGCCGGGTTCGACAAGAATGCCGAAGTGCCGGATGCGATGCTGGCTTTGGGGTTCGGGTTCGTCGAGGTCGGCACCGTCACGCTTCGCCCGCAATCGGGCAATCCGCGCCCACGCGTATTCCGGCTGCCGGGTGACCGGGCGATGATCAACCGGCTGGGCTTCAACAGCGATGGCCTGGAACGGGTCGCCGAACGTCTCAGCGCCCGAACGATCGGGCCTCGGCCGGACGCACGGCCAATCGGCGTGAACGTGGCGCCCAACCGGGACAGCGCCGATCCGGTCGCCGACTGTGCCGCCCTTGTGGCGCGGATGGCGCCGCTGGCCGATTACTTGGTCGTGAACGTATCGTCGCCCAACACACCAGGCCTTCGTGCGCTGCAGGGCGACGCCGCTCTGCCGGGGCTGCTCGCCGCCGTGGTGGCGGCCCGTGACAGCGCGCCGGTGCAGCCGCCGCTGTTGGTCAAGGTCGCCCCGGACATCGATGCGACGGGCTTGCAGGTGGTGGCCGATGCGGCGCTGGCCGCCGGCCTGGACGGCCTGATCGCGACCAACACGACAGTGGCGAGGCCGTCTTCCCTGACCGACGATCGGCGGCGCGAGGATGGCGGTCTGAGCGGTGTTCCGCTGTTCGCCCGCTCGACCGCGGTGCTCGCGGACCTGTACCGGCTCACCCGCGGACGCCTGCCCCTGATCGGGGTTGGCGGCATCGCTTCCGGCGCCGACGCCTATGCCAAGGTCCGCGCAGGGGCGTCCCTGGTACAACTGTATACGGCCCTGGTGTACCAGGGGCCGGCACTGGTACAGCGGATCAAGCGCGATCTGGTGGCCCGCCTGCGCGCCGACGGCTTTTCCCGATTGCAGGACGCGGTCGGCGCCGACATCGGCTGATGCGGCGTACCGGCCGGCGGGATCCCGTTCAACGCGCGCTCAGAGTACGGGTCCAGCGCCGAGCACGTCGCCGCCGAGCCGCTCCTGGACGAAGGCGCGATGCCGCTCCAGCGTTTCCCGGATGGTCATGGCCGTGGCGAGAGCGCGGCGACCGTCCTCGCCGCTGACCAGCGGAGGCGTGCCGTCGCGAATGGCTGTCAGGAACGCTTCCACCTCGCGCAACAGGCTGTCATCGGCGGCCAGTGTGCGCTGAAGGACGCAGACGTCGGGAAAACCGGGGACCGGGATGCCCGCCTCAGCAGGCTCATCGCCCTGGCGACGCTCCGCCAGCGTCAGCGTGTGGCTGACGAAGTCCGCCGACAGGTAGGCATTGGGTTGGAACAAGCGCATCTTTCGCTCGGTCTTGGCGCTGATGCGACTCGCCGTGATGCTGGCGACACAACCGTTGGCGAAGCGGATGCGGCAGTTGGCGATGTCATCCCGCCCCGACAGCACCGGCGCGCCCACCGCCTCAATATGTTCCACCGGCGCGTCCACCAATGACAGCACCAGATCGATATCGTGGATCATCAGATCGAGCACGATGCTGACGTCCGTCCCGCGTTCGCGGAAAGAGGTGATGCGGTGCGCTTCGATGTAGAGCGGCTGCGTAACGATCGCATCCATCGCCCGGCGCACCGGGGAAAACCGCTCCAGGTGCCCCACCTGCAACACCCGCTCCCGTTCACGGGCGACCCGGATCAGGTCGTCGGCCTCGGCCAGATCACCGGCAATCGGCTTCTCCACCAGGACGTGGGCTCCGCCCTCGAGGAAGGCCCGGGCAATGCAATGATGGTCGCGGGTGGGAACGACGACGCTGACCGCGTCCACCGCCCCCACGAGCGAACGGTAATCGGGCACGGCCCGAGTGCCCAGTTCGGCCGCCACCGTTTCCGCTCGGTCGCCGTCCACATCGCAGACCGCAACCAAGTCGGCCCCATCGATGGCCGCGAACTTCTGAGCGTGGAACCGGCCGAAGTGGCCGACGCCGATCACCGCTGCCCTGAGAGCCCGCGTCGCCACCTCAGCCATGCCAGATCGCCGGACCCGAGCCGCTCAGGCCCGCTGCGCCAGCAGCTTGTACTCCCGGCGGGTGGCCCCGGTATACAACTGCCGCGGCCGGCCGATCTTCTGGGTCGGGTCCTCGATCATCTCGTTCCACTGGGCGACCCAGCCGACGGTGCGCGCTACTGCAAACAACACCGTGAACATCGAGAGCGGTATGCCCATGGCCTTGAAAATTATGCCCGAATAGAAATCGACATTGGGATAGAGTTTCTTCTTGACGAAGAACTCATCGTCGAGAGCAATGTTCTCAAGACTCATGGCCAGTTCCAGAAGAGGCTCGTCACGGACCCCCAGTTCGTCAAGCACTTCATAACAGGTCTGGCGCATGATCCGAGCGCGCGGATCATAGTTCTTGTAGACGCGATGACCGAATCCCATCAGCCGGAAGGGATCGTCCGGATCCTTGGCCCGCTTGACATACTCGGGAACGCGGCTCTTGTCGCCGATCTCCTCCAGCATCCGGAGAACGGCCTCGTTGGCACCGCCGTGCGCCGGGCCCCACAGCGACGCGATGCCGGCGGCGATGCAGGCGAACGGGTTGGCGCCACTGGAACCAGCCAGGCGCACGGTGGAGGTGGAGGCATTCTGTTCGTGGTCCGCGTGCAGAATAAGGATGCGGTCCAGCGCCCGCGCGAGAACGGGATTGATCACATACGGCTCGCATGGATTGGCGAACAGCATGTGCAGGAAGTTCTCGGAATACTTCAGTTCATTGCGCGGGTATATGAACGGCTGGCCGATGGCATACTTGTAGGCCCACGCGGCGATCGTCGGCATCTTCGCAATCATCCGATACGAAGCGATCATCCGGTGACGCGGATTGGTGATGTCGGTGCTGTCGTGGTAGAACGCGGACAGGGCACCGACGACTCCCACCATCACCGCCATCGGATGCGAATCCCGACGGAACCCGTCGTAAAACTCGTGCATCTGCTCATGCAGCATGGTGTGGTAGGTGATGTCGTGCTCAAACCTGCGCTTCTGTTCGGCGTTGGGAAGATCGCCATACAACAGCAGGTAGCAGGCTTCCATGAAATCTGAATGCTCTGCCAAGTCCTGGATGGGATAGCCCCGATAGAGCAGCGTGCCTTCGTTGCCGTCGATGAAGGTTATGGCTGATTCACAACTACCCGTGGACGTGTAGCCAGGATCGAAGGTGAAAAAACCCGTATCCTGGTACAAGTTGCGGAGGTCGATGACATCCGGACCGACGGAACCGGAGATCACGGGAAACGAAAACTCCCGTCCCGTGGCGTTGTCGACCAAGGTGACCGTCCGGTTCGACGAACTGCTTTTTACCACCTTTTCATTCATCAGCGAGCATCCCCGTTCCTCTGAACGTGCCGGCGTTGGCGCCATCGCCGGCACGTGTGTTAGCCGCACCGGCGGCGATATTAGTCAATCGGCGCGGTCTCCGTCGAGTACGTCGGTAAGGCGACCCAAGGTCTCCGAGCGCCCGAGCACCGCCATCACATCGAAGATCGGCGGCGATACGGTGCGCCCGGTCAGAGCGGCCCGAAGCGGTTGCGCCACGTCGCGCAGCTTCGGCCCGCCGGGCCCGGTCGCCGCCACATGCTCGCGCACCGCCTGCTCCAGCGCTGCCGCCTCCCATTCCGGCACGTCCGCCAGGACCGCCCTCAAAACGGCGAGATGGCCACGAGCGGCCGCGTCGAGAACCCGGTCTGAATCTCGATCAGTCGTAATCGGACGTGACCGGACCAGGAAAAGGGCACTGTCGGCGAGTTCGACAAGCGTTCTCGCACGCTGCTTGAGGCCTGGCATGGCGCGCAACAGGCGCTCCCGCACCTCGCCGGAAAATTCGTCCGAACTCAGTTCCTTGAGGCGTTCCAGAACAAGCTGCACAAGGCGACGGTCATCGGCCTGGCGAATGTAGTGGGCATTGAGGCTGGTCAGCCTCGCCAAGTCGAACCGGGCCGGCGATCTGCCCACACCGTCCAGATCGAACCAGGCGATCGCCTGGGCGCGGTCGATGATTTCGTCATCGCCGTGGCTCCAGCCGAGCCGCAGCAGATAATTCACCATGGCTTCCGGCAGGAACGCTTGATCCCGATAGGCGTCGACACCGAGCGCGCCGTGCCGCTTGGACAGCTTCGCCCCGTCCGGCCCATGGATCAGCGGAATATGGGCAAACTCCGGCGGAGTCCAGTGGAGCGCGTGGTACAACTGCATCTGGCGGAAGGCATTGGTCAGATGGTCATCCCCGCGGATGACATGCGTCACGGCCATGTCATGGTCGTCGACCACCACCGCCAGCATGTAGGTGGGCGTGCCGTCGGCGCGCAGCAGCACCATGTCGTCAAGCTGGGCATTGGCCACGGTCACCCCGCCCTGAACTTGGTCTTCGATGCTGGTCTCGCCTTCCGTGGGCGCCTTGAAACGGATGACCGGCTTGACCCCGGGCGGCGCTTCCGCGGGATCGCGGTCGCGCCAGCGGCCATCATAGCGTACCGGCCGGCCTGCCGCGCGCGCCACTTCGCGCATCGCCGCCAATTCTTCGGCCGAAGCAAAACACAAGTACGCATGCCCGGTTTCCAACAAATCACGGGCAACAGCCGCATGACGTTCGGCCCGGGCCGACTGCGATACCGGCTCATCGTCCCAATCGAGGCCGAGCCAGGTCAAGCCGTCGAAAATCGCGTCGACCGCAGCTTGGGTGGATCGGGCCCGGTCGGTATCTTCGATGCGAAGGCGAAAGCGGCCGCCGTGATGGCGCGCAAACAGCCAGTTGAACAGCGCCGTGCGGGCCCCGCCAATGTGGAGGAAACCGGTCGGGGACGGGGCAAAACGGGTGACAACGCTCATGAAGCTCGCTCGGCGGCCGCGAAAAGCGCTGATGCGCCAGCGCGGTCGGGGTTTAGCACACTTTCACTGGCACGCCACCCACCACGTCCCGCAAGGCCCTGCCCTGCCGTCGCCCGAGACCGGCGGCAGATTCCGTTTGAAGCGATGGCGAAAGCGTGCAGAGTCCGCCAAGTGCGGCGGAACGACCCGGCCGCATCACGCGCTGCAAGCGACAGGGAGGGGAACCGTCATGCAAATCAACAAGGTGGGTGTTGTCGGCGCCGGCACCATGGGAAACGGCATCGCCCAGGTCTGTGCCGCTGCAGGCTACGACGTGGTCATGCGCGACATCGCCGAGCCATTCGTCGAACGCGGCATCAAGACCATCGCCCGCAATCTTGAACGCCTGGCTTCCCGTGGGAAGATCACCGAAGCGGACAAGGAAGGCATCCTGGCGCGTATCCAGGGTACCACCACACTGGATCCGCTGTCCGGGACCGATCTGATCATCGAGGCGGCACTTGAGGACCTGGACGTCAAGGTCAAACTGTTCGAGGAACTGGACACGGTGGCCAAACCGGAGGCGATTCTGGCCAGCAACACCTCCTCCATCTCCCTCACCCGCATTGCCGCCGCCACCAAACGGCCGCATCAGGTCATCGGCATGCACTTCTTTAATCCGGTTCCGGTGATGAAGCTGGTGGAGGTGATCAAGGCACTGCAGACGGCGGACGACACCTGCACCACCGTGGAGGACTTGAGCCGCAAGCTCGGCAAAACGCCGATCACCGTGAAGGACAGCTACGGTTTCGTCGGCAACCGGGTTCTGGTGCCGATGCTGAACGAGGCGATCAACTGCCTCTACGAGGGCTTGGCCGATCCGGCCGCCATCGACGAGGTAATGAAGCTCGGCATGAATCACCCCATGGGGCCGCTGGCATTGACCGACCTGATCGGCCTCGACATCGTGCTCAACGTGATGGAGACGCTGTACCAGGGATTCGAGGATCCGAAGTACCGCCCGAGCCCGTTGCTCAAGCAGATGGTCGACGCCGGCTATCTGGGCCGCAAGACGGGTCGCGGCTTCTATATGTACGAGAGCAACTGAGGATCGCCGCATCGGCCCGGCCGGCCGGGTTCTGGCCGGGCCTTGCTGGTGGGTTCGCTCTGCCGAAGCGCGGTGGCAGGGGCTGGTGGCGGGGGCCGGGCAACGAGGGCACCCGGTAAAGGGAGCGATCGATGCGCGACGGAAGCCCGTCAGCGGGAAAGCCCGCCGTTGGCGATGCCACGCTGGCCGAGCGTGCCCTGGCCTGGGCGGGGCGCAGGCCGAGCCGGCCGGCCTTGATCGAAGACGGTGCCGCCCTCTCCTTCGGCGATCTGGCAAGGCGGGTGCTGCGAGTCGCTCAGAATGTTGCCGCGGTCCTTGCGTCTTCGCCGCGATCTCCTGCCGGTCGGCCGCCGTCGGTGGGGCTTTTGCTCCGCCACGGCATCGCCTGTCCGGAGATGCTGCTGGGCAGTGCCTTGGGCGGAGCGGCCGCGGCCGTGTTCGATCCCGCTTGGCCCGAAGCGGAATTGCGAAGGGTTCTGGAGCAGGTGGAACCACGGCTGGTGTTCGCCGACCCCGCCGTCGCGGACACGGTGGCCGCGATGGTCCCCGGCACGCCCTGCGTCGCCTTGAGCGGCGGTGCCTACAGTTTCGAGACCTGGGCCTCCGAATCGCCGGGACGGCCACCCCCGATCGCCGCGGACGATCCCTTCTATATCGGTTTCACCTCCGGGACCTCCGGCACGCCGAAAGCGTTCGTCCGCTCCCACCGCTCCTGGGTGGCGACACTGGACGCCGCGTTGGCCGAGTTTCCATTGCAGGCCGGCGCCCACGTCCTGGTGCCGGGCCGTCTTCACCATTCGCTGTTTCTGTGGGCGGTGGTGGAATCGATGGCCGCCGGTGCCACGGCACACCTGTTGCCGCGCTTCGATGCGGAGACCGCTCTGGCCTGCCTGACCGAAGCGCCGATCGCCCGCATCCATGGCGTGCCGACCATGTACACCGCGATGGTTGAAGCGGCAGGCCGCAGCCGGCGCAGTTTTCCGGGGGTACGTACGGTGCTGTCTGCGGGGGCGAAGCTGGCGCCGGCACTGCGCCAGGCTCTGGCCGAGGTCTTCCCCGAAGCGGAAGTCATCGAGTACTACGGTGCATCTGAGACCAGTTTCGTCACCATCGCGCGCGACCGGGATATGCCACCTGCGGACTCCGTAGGACGGCCCTTCCCCGGGGTCGAGTTGGCCATCCGACACCAAGACGGCACGCCGGCGGCGGCATGCGAGACAGGGGTTCTTTATCTTCGCAGCGGCATGCTGTGCCGAGGCTACCTCGGCCGCCGGGATGCCTCCGGCTTCCGCATCGGTGCCGACGGCTGGGCCACCGTCGGCGACCACGCCCGGATCGACCACGACGGCTGGGTGTACCTCGCCGGGCGTGAGGGCGATATGGTGGTCAGCGGCGGCCTGAACATCTATCCGGCGGAAGTGGAAGCCGCCCTGGCCCGCTTGCCCGAAGTGACGGAAGCCGTCGTGTTCGGCGTCCCCGATCCCTACTGGGGACAGCGGCTGGTGGCGGTGGTCCGCTGGGCCGGAACCGCCGTCCTCAGCCGGGAAGCCCTGCGCGACCGTCTCTCGGCCGAGTTCAGCCGCGCCAAATGCCCGCAACAGGTCTTTGCGACCGGACGCTTCCCACTCACCGCCGGCGGCAAGATCGCCGTCGCCCGGCTGCGCGCGCAGGTTCAGGGCGGCGACCCGGAGCTAATCGAGGTCTCCTGAGTGCCCGGCGGCCAAGCGATCATCGCCGCCGCGCGGCGCACTCCCATCGGTCGCATCGGCGGCGCCCTCCGGCGGCTTCGGGTGGAGCAGTTGGCGGCACCGTTGCTCAAGGCCGTTCTCGCCGATGCCGGCCTCGCTGCCGGGGACGTCGACGACGTCATCCTCGGCAATGCCGCCGGTCCCGGCGGCAACCCGGCACGGCTGGCTGCCCTCGCCGCCGGATTCCCCCTGGAGGTGCCCGGGGTCACCGTGGACCGACAATGCGGCTCCGGGCTGGAGGCGATCAACCTGGCCGCCCGCCTGGTCGAAGCCGGTGCCGGCGAGGTGTATCTCGCCGGCGGGGTGGAAAGCGCCAGTACCGCGCCCTGGCGGCTGGAGCGGCCGTTGAGCCTGAACCGTTCCCCACGGGTCTACGACCGCGCCCGCTTTTCCCCCGACAGCATCGGCGACCCGGAGATGGGCGAAGCAGCGGAGACGGTGGCCCGTCGTTTCGGCATCGGCCGGGCGCGCCAGGACGCGTTCGCCCTGGCCAGCCACGGCAAAGCCGTCGCCGCCCAGCGTGACGGCCGGTTCGACTGTGAGATCCTCCCTCTGTGCACCGGCGCGGACAGCCCGCCGATAGCTGTCGACGAATGTCCGCGTCCTGACACCACCATTGAGGCTCTGGCCGCCCTGCCCCCGGCCTTTGTGCCGGACGGCACCGTCACCGCCGGCAATGCCTGCCCCGTCAATGACGGCGCCGCGGTGGTGGCGGTGGTATCCGAGGCCCGCTTCGAAGCGCTGGGCCTTCGTCACGGTCTCAGCATTGTGGACAGCGCGTCCGCCGGGGTCGATCCCAACGTGCTCGGCCTCGGGCCGGTCGCCGCGGTGCCCAAGCTTATGGCTCGACACCCGCATCTGAGCCTCGCCGATGTCGACATCGTGGAGTTCAACGAGGCATTCGCCGCGCAGGTCCTGGCGAGCCTGGACGCCTTGAAGATCCCCGAGACCAAGGTCAATCGAGGCGGCGGCGCACTTGCCTTCGGCCATCCATTCGGGGCATCGGGCGCAGTACTGGCGGTCCGCCTGTTTACCGAGATGGTGCGGCGCCCGCAACCGGGACCGGCGCCGCGCCTCGGCCTTGCCACCCTCGGCATCGCCGGCGGGCTCGGCATCGCCACGCTTTTTCGGCCCGTGGCGTAAGGAGGTTCGCCATGACTGCATGCGTCATCGGCGCGGATTCCTTGATCCGCGCGCTCGATCTGCAGCCCCATCCGGAGGGTGGCTTCTTTCGTGAAACCGTCCGCGATACCCCGCCGGACGGAAGTCGCGGCGCCCTCGCCGTGATCGATTTTCTGCTGCCGGTCGGCATGCGGTCGGCATGGCACCGGCTGGATGTGTTCGAGGTCTGGCACTTCCAGGCCGGCGACCCGCTGCACCTGATGCTGTCGGCTGACGGCCGGTCGGTGGAGACGGTGGAACTTGGATCGATGAGCGATGTCGCCCGAGACTGTCGGCAGCACGCGGCGGTGCCACCCGGGACCTGGATGAGCGCGGTAAGCCTTGGCACCTGGAGCTTGGTGGCCTGCACGACCGCACCGGCGTTCCGGTTCGATGGTTTCGAGTTGGCCCCACCCGGCTGGGAACCTGCCGACGGACCCACCATCTGATCCACCGCCTCACACCGTTCGACATCGAAGACCTCCCGGGTCGCGCGATCTCGGATCAGGTCCACCGTGGTCCCGCCCCAAGCTACGAGAGGTGGCAACCCTGGACAGGGCGAGCGGCCACGTCCGGCCAGAAAGCGGCGACGCAGTTGCCGTTGCGGTAGCGGACACTCGGACAGACGGGGCCGACAGACCAAGCGGATAGATCAAGCCGTCCGCGCCTGCCGCCCGGAACCGTCGGGCGAGCGCTTAGGCGAGGGCGTCGTCGATGCGGTGGGCCACGCTACTAATGCATTGATGCCTAAGCATTTTTTGTAAAACCGGAGCGGGCGTCGGGTCATGCATCCTCGCTGGATAGTTTACTTGGCCGCCGATCAGTTCTAGATCGTCTACGGGTGCTGATCAGGACTTGTATGCAGCAGCCGCCCGAGGTGCAGGCGCTGTTCGGGTAGATTTCTGCGCTCGCCGCGGTCCTGAATGGCGGCAGCCATCAGCTACGGGCGCTGCTGATTTGGTGTATTTGTTTGTTTGGTAGAGTTCCATCGACGCAAATGATGCAACAGGAGATTAAGCATGGCTGAAAAAGAGGTTGCTGCGCTTTTCGATGAGTGGAACAATGCCCTTCAAACAGGAGATCCCAAAAAAGTAGCGGAACTTTATGAAGCTAACGGCATTTTGCTTCCGACTGTGTCCAACCAGGTCCGCCACAACCACGCCGAAATCGAGGATTACTTTGTACACTTTCTCCCCAAGGGCCCGCGGGGCGTAATTGACGAGTCAAACGTGCGAACCTTTGGGCAAATTGCAATAAACTCCGGCGTCTATACCTTCTCGTTCAAAGATGGCTCTACCGTCCAAGCTAGATTTTCGTTTGTATACAAATGGAATGGTCAGCGCTGGATGATCGTCGAGCATCACTCATCTAAAATGCCGGAATAAACAAGTAAGCGTAGCCTGAATGGAGTCCAGAGAAATCCGGGCTCCATTGCTGGCTTGGCTGGCGTTGAACCGGGCGCCGCTGCTGCCCCGCCCCCGGCGCCGGTGGTCCGGCCGTCCGGAATCCAGGGGCTCCGGCTGCTGCCGGCAACTCAGCCAACCGCTTCCCAGTGGCAGGTAAGGCCGAGGCTGCCGGCGGTGTTGGCGACGGTGGCGAGGCACGTCTCGGCCGCGGCTTCCGGGATGTGCACCGACATGATAACGCCATAGGTCGTGCCGGCGGGCCCCGGGATGCGCTCCGCATCCAGGCGCACGATATTCGCGCCGAACTCGATGAACAGTTCGCTCAGACGCGCCACCAAGCCGGGCCGGTCGCCACCACTGACCACGATCCGATGGGTTATCCGTCCGGTGGGCCCGTGCACGGGAGCAAGCGTGAAGGGCACAACGGACACCTGGGCATCCGCCAACTCGGGGAGGGCGCGCAACGCCGAGTCCACATCCGCGAGTTCGGTGCCGTCCGGCAGTTCCACGACCGAGGTAAAGTCCGCCGCGGCCCCCAGCACGGCGAAGCTGGTGTCGCCCAGGTTCCCGCCGAGATCGAACAGGGTGCCGGTGATGGCGGCGATCAATCCCACCCGGTCGGGGCAGGAGATGGAGACCAGGGCGGGAACAGTCATGGTACGGGCTCGCGGCTCCTGATGGCTGATGGCTGATGGCGGAACAGGCGGTTCGTGGCCGCACTCGGTGCGTGACCCTACCGCTTTGTTGACGCCGGTGCCAGCGTCGCAACCCCCTCCTGTTGCCGCCGGATCGGCGCCGGCAACCGTGGCGGCAGGTGCGAATGGTTGTGCACCGGGCCCGGGGCGACTATAAGGCGCCGGGTTGGTGCCGGCGACGGTATCGGTGACAGGAGCCTAGAGCATCGCGATGGACCATGCGGCCCGCCGCCGGCGGATGGTGGAAAGCCAGCTCCGCCCGAATCAGATCAACGACCCGCAGGTGCTGGCGGCGATGAGCCGCATTCCCCGGGAAGCGTTCGTTCCGCCGGCGCTCAAGGACTTGGCCTATATCGACGAGGACTTGGATCTGGGCCAGGGGCGGTTCCTGATGGAGCCTCTGGTGCTGGCCCGGCTGTTGCAAGCCGCCGAAATCGGACCGGAGGACGTGATCCTCAATATTGGTGCCGGCGTCGGGTACGACGCGGCAGTGATGGCGCAGATCTGTAGCACCGTGGTCGCCCTGGAAGCCGATTCGGCCCTGGCCGCCACCGCCACGCGCGCGCTCACCGATGTCGGACTGGACAACGTGGTGGTTGTCGAGCAGGCCCTGGACCAGGGTTATTCGCGGGGGGGGCCCTACGACGTCATCGTCTTCGGCGGCGCCGTCGCAGTGATTCCCGAAACCATCCAGGAGCAACTGGCCGAACACGGCCGGCTCACCGCCGTGGTTGTGGAACGGGGCCGGGTGGGCAAGGTCGTGGTGGTGACGCGGATCCGGGCGTCATTCGCGCGCCGGCATGTATTCGACGCGTTCACCCCGGTGTTGCCGGGATTTGAGCCGACCGCGCGCTTCACCTTCTGAACGTTTTGAGCCCAGGCTGCCGGCATTTCCGCAACACCCGTGCCCGCAGCGCAACGGCGCCCGGGATTTTACCGGAATTTCCGTTGACCCGAATTCGGCAATCTGTTCCTAAGCACGTGTTCGATTAAGCTTTGCCAGAACGGGAAGAGGTCCATGCGGGCTTGGCGGATCGGTGTCTTTGCGGCCACGTTCATGGCGGTGCCGTTCGTCGTGTCGGCCCAGAGCCTGGAGGAGGCCTTGGTGTCGGCCTATCTGACCAACCCCACCCTGGCAGCCGAGCGGGCGCAGCTCCGTCAGGTGGATGAAGGGGTGCCCCAGGCCCTGTCCGGTTGGCGCCCATCAGTCGGCCTGTTCGGCGACGTGGGTGTGCAACGCCGCGATACCCGTTTTGACAACGACGTGGCCTTTGGCCGGCCCGGCCAGATCGGTACCGGCGGCAGCCGCTCTCAACGCTTGGATACCGTACCGCGGCAGGTGGGTGTGCAAATTTCGCAGCCGCTGTTCCGCGGTGGCCGAACCATGGCGGCCACCCGGTCGGCGGAAAACGCGGTGCGGGCTGCCCGCGCGCGATTGACCGCGACCGAGCAGGATGTGCTGCGCACCGCCGTCAGGGCCTATGTCGACGTTCTGGCGCAACAAGCCGTGCTGGAATTCGAGATCCAGAACGAGCGCCGGCTCGAACAGTTCCGCCAAGCCACCCAGGACCGTTTCGACGTGGGCGAAGTGACGCGTACGGACGTGGTCCAGGCGGAAGCGCGCCTGGCCCGGGCCCAGGCGGACCGCGTGCGTGGCGAGGGTGATCTGGAGGCGACACGTGCGGTGTACCGCAACGTCATCGGCGAGATGCCGAGAGTCCTGCAGTTGCCGTCGCTGCCGACAAACCTGCCTGAAAGTCTGAGTGCCGCGATCGACCAGGCGGAGCAGATGAACCCGCGGGTGGTGGCGGCGGAGTTTGACGAGCGGTCGCTGCTAGACCGGGTGGACGAGGTCCGGGGCGAACTGCTGCCGGAGTTGTCCCTGCGCGGCGAGGCCAGCCGGTCCCAGGATGTCGCCGGCGATTCGACACGCGTCAACGAACTCAGGGCGACCGTTAACCTGACCGTTCCGCTGTATCAGTCCGGCGCGGAGTACTCACGCCTGCGCCAAGCCAAACAAAGCGTCCAGGAGCAGCGGCGGTTCCTCGAACAGGTGCGGCGCAATGCCGCCCAGGACGTAACGACCGCGTGGAACGACTTCGCCGCGGCCCGGGCGCGGGTCCAGGCCTTCCGTTCGGAGGTGCGCGCCAACGAGGTCGCGGTGGAAGGGGTGATCCAGGAACAGGCGGTCGGCACCCGGACCGTGCTCGATGTTTTGGACACGCAGCAGGACCTGCTCGACTCCCAGCGCAACCTCGTGTTCGCCCGCCGCGACGAGATTCGCTTCGCCTACGAGGTCCTGAACGCCGTGGGCACCCTGACGGTGGCGAGGTTGGAGTTGCCGGTAGAGCCTTACGATCCCGAACGGCACTACCAGGATGTCCGCGGCCGCTGGGTCGGCACGGGCTCTCTGGAAGAGCCGGTATACGGGCCGACGCCGCGGTGAGGTACGACCTCGGTTGACGCTGGCGCTTGCCTGTCGCTTTAATCGATCGTTGAGGCGGGCTGGGATACCGTCGCGCTGTCCGCGCTGATCGCCGAGGTCGTTGTTCATGAGCGAGGAACAGAAAGCCGGCGCCGGTCAGCCGGAACCATCGATGGAGGATATCCTGGCGTCCATCCGGCGTATTCTGTCGGAGGATTCGGATACTCGTGATCAGCCCCAGGACACCGCCGATGACGATGATAATGCAGCCGAGCCCGTGCCGGTGAAGGACGCGTCGAGACCCGGTGGCGGAATCAAGTCAACCGCGGCCAGCGGCAATGGCCAAGGGGACGACCTGCTCTCCGACCTTGACCTTTCGGAAGATCCGGCTGCAGAGTCCGCGGCCGCTGCAGAACCGGGTGAGACCCGCAGAGCTGACATTCTGGAGCTCACCCCGGCGATGCGGGTCGGACCCGTGTTGTCGCCGCCCACGGCGGTGGCCTCCACCGATGTACTGGCCCAGCTGGCCAAGGCCATCCTGGACCGGCGTGACATCGCGATCGGATCGCGCGACGTGACGCTGGAGGGGATGGTCCGGGAAATGTTGCGACCGCTGCTGAAGGAATGGCTTGACCGCAACCTGCCGTACCTGATCGAGCGCCTGGTCAAGAAGGAGATCGATCAGATGATCAACCGGGCAGAGCGCCTGGAGGATTGACGCCTCCCGCCGGCTGCGGCAAACACCCTCGGATGCCGGTTCTCGGCTCGATGCGCACCGTCCACGCGACGGTGTCGCTCGCGAATTGCCGCCGCCAGGAAATTGCAATGCTGAACAAGACCTACCGCCCGGCCGACATCGAGGCCAGACACTACGACGAATGGGAGAAGGCGGGGGCCTTCGCCTGCGGCCGGCGGCCCAATGCCGAGCCTTTCACCATCGTCATCCCGCCGCCCAACGTCACCGGCACCCTGCACATGGGGCACGCCCTCAACAACACCTTGCAGGATATCCTGGTTCGCTTTCGGCGCATGCAGGGCCGCGATGTGCTGTGGCAACCGGGCATGGACCACGCCGGCATCGCCACGCAGATGGTGGTGGAACGACAGCTGGCGAAGGAAGGGCTGACCCGCCATGACCTGGGGCGCGAGGCATTCATCGAGCGCATCTGGAAATGGAAGGCGGAATCGGGCGGGGCAATCATCGGCCAGTTGCGCCGGCTCGGCGCTTCCTGCGACTGGTCGCGCGAACGCTTCACCATGGATGACGGACTGTCCCTGGCCGTGCGCAAGGTGTTCGTGGAGCTTCACCGGCAGGGGCTGATCTATCGCGACAAGCGCCTGGTCAACTGGGACCCGCTGCTGCACACCGCAATCTCCGACCTGGAGGTGGAGCAACGGGAGGAAGCCGGCCATTACTGGCATTTTCGCTACCCCGTCGACGGCCGGCCGGGGCAGTTCATCGTCGTCGCCACCACCCGGCCGGAGACCATGCTGGGGGACACCGCGGTCGCCGTGCATCCCGACGACGACCGTTACCGGGACCTGATCGGGGCCCGCTGCATCCTGCCGCTGGTCGACCGGCCGATCCCCATCGTCGCCGACGAGCATGCCGACCCGGAGAAGGGCTCGGGCGCGGTCAAGATCACCCCGGCGCACGATTTCAACGACTTCGAGGTGGGGC
>REEP01000081.1 GCA_007695045.1 Rhodospirillales bacterium
CGTGGGACCACGGTCGGTTGCCACCGCGGGGTGCGCTGAAGGATGTCGCGATCGGCCTGGATCGGCCGTAAATCGCCCAAGGGGATGCGATGGTCGAAGGCTGGACGGGGGGAGTTGCGCGCCTTCGGTGGGGCAAGCCACAATTCTGCGCTGATACCGGCAAGCGCCTGTTCGGACGCTGGTTCGGCAACCGGAGATCGGCAACCGTCATCTCGGCGTCCGTTCTTCATGCGGCATTCAGACGCATGGAAGACAACACCGATTGGCAGGTGTCGAACCGGTAGGTTTCCAGCAGCATGTGTAACTTACGCGCAGTCGTGCGAAGTCCGACATAGCTCTTGAATCGTCGGTGCATCGGCATTGGAGCGACGGGGCAGTCCGGGGCAAAGTCGCGCGGATGGAGGTAGACCACCGTCGGAACACCGCAGCGATGCAGCTGGTCGAAGCCGTGGCGGATGAGCGGGGCGGGCAACAGCCGAAGGTAGCCACCGCCGGAAAAGGGAACTCGGCGTCCGGCCACGCGCATGACGCTCATCGGGAGTTCCGGAATGCTGTCGCCGGTCGAGGTCTTTCGCAGGTGAGGTTCCACCGCGCAGGCGTAGCCGCCATGGGCGCGAGCCGCCGGGAACAGACTGGCGTCGTAGTGAATGCCTTCGGCCAGCATCGCATCGAACGCCCATTCGCTGCCCGGCGTGATGGAGAACGAGGGTGCGCGGAAGCCGGTGACGGCCCGGCCACAAGCATTCTCGATCGC
This sequence comes from Rhodospirillales bacterium, assembly GCA_007695045.1. GTDB lineage: Bacteria > Pseudomonadota > Alphaproteobacteria > Rhodospirillales > Defluviicoccaceae > REEP01. The sequence goes on from REEP01000081.1 coordinate 755, forward strand.
GTCGATCGAGCGCCTGAGATCGGCACGAAACTCGGCAGGGGTCATCGCGTAGACCTTGCCGTGCAAATGGGAGTGCGAGCCGAGCTCGTGGCCCTGGGCGGCAATCGCGCGAACCAGGGCCGGGTAACGCACGGCGATCCAGCCGAGAATAAAGAAGGTTGCGCGAACGCCGTGCTCCGCCAGCAGAACCAGGATTTCATCGGTGTGGCGCTCGACGATGGAGGGGAAACTTGGCCAATCTGCCGGGTCCGCGAGCGCCGGCACATCCACCAGATGGAACCAATCCTCGATGTCGAAGGAGAGAGCGTTGATCATTACCGGAAGCGATGGCCGTTTCGGCGGAAGTGGGCCGCGTCTTGTGGGGTCGGCATCGAGAAATGCGTTGCCTCGTCGGCGTTGTTCGGTAGCAGCGGCGGACTGCCCGCCTCGATCAACCGCACCGCGTCGATGATCGCCTCGGCGGCGAGATCCTTCGAGCGGGCCATGATGTCCTCCAGCGAATCTCTGGTGTTGATGCGATAGCGACGCTGAACCAAGATCGGGCCATTATCGAGTTTCGCGTCGACGAAATGAACGGTGACGCCGCCCTCCGTCTCGCCGTTGGCGAGCGTCCAGAAACTCGGCATCAGGCCGCGATAGCGTGGCAGCAGGGCGCCGTGGCAGTTGATGATCCCGGCAGGGGTTTGATCTCTCAGCGCCTTTTTATAGAGCTGTGTACCGCTGATTGAGACGATGAGATCGACGCCCTGCTCGCGCAGCTGAGCCAAGAACTCTGGGCTGTTGACGTCGCTCGCCGTGCTGATGGGGATCGCATATTTCCGTGCTACAGCGCGCACCGAGTAGCAGTGGCGAGTTTGGCCAAGCCATTCGTTGATCAACCGGGCCTGAACCTTCTTCCAAATGTAGTTGCGAGTTTTCCAGGCGAAGTACGAAAATCCATAAAGGCGATAAAGATCGAATGCCGTCTCGAGGGTCGAACGCTTGCCTTGTGCTACCGATTGGATATTCACCCCGACCGTCGAGTCGTGAAACTCCCTCAAGTATTTATCGAAAACTTTTGGCAAGTAAAACGGATCGTTTTGGATAAAAACATACTTTTTCAAAGTAGGCATCGGCACGATCTTTAGGTTCGGGCAGTCGGGTTTTGATGACTTTCCCGACCACGGATGGCGCTTGCTTGCTGTGCTGGTGACTCCGCTGCCGGAGCGCCAGTCGGGGCAACAAGGTCGTCGAGCAACGCCCGCCAACGTTCCAGCGCGTGCGATTGGGCGTAGCGTTGTTCGATCGCGCGTCGGGCCCGCTCGCCCATGGCGCGGCAAACGGCCGGGTCGTCCGTCAACCGGGTGATCGCGGTGGCGAGCGCTTCAGCGTCGCCCGGGCGGACGGTGAGGCCACAGTTGTTCTCGGCAAGGATGCGCGCGATTTCACTGGTCTCCGCGCCGACAAATATGGTGGGTCGCCCCGCCGCCATGATGCCGAAGAGCTTGCTCGGAACCATGATACCTTCGACGCCCTCACTCAGCGTCACGAGGTGAACGTCGGCAGCGCCGAGGCTGTCCGCCAAGAGGTCGCGCGGCTGGAAGCCGACAAGCGTACAGTTTTGCAGTCTTTCGACATTTACGAATTCATCAACTTGCGTTTTTTTCTTGCCGCCACCAGCAAAGACAAAATGGACCCGCGATTCGTTATTCAGCAGCCGTGCAGCCTCGCACATCGTGTGCACGTCATGCCCAAGGCCAAAGTTCCCTGAATACATGACAACAAAGCGATTCTGCGGAGCCCATTTCGTGCGGAATGGATTAGGGGCGTCGCGGTGCTGTGCAAGATTATCGGCAGGTGGCCAGACATCGATAGGCACAATGTTCGGCCCGTTGACACCTTGCGCCGCGATCCGTCCGCGCATGCAGCGCCCGAGGACGACGGTTCGGTCGGCGCGGCGCAGGCAAACTTTGTTCACGAAGAAAAAAAACCTCGTGAGCAGCGCGTCTGGGCGCATGACGCCACAGGCGACGGGAAGGTCGGGATAAAGGTCCATTACCCAATAGACGCATCTACCGCCGCGCAGCCTGCGGACGAGGAGGCCGACGAGTGCAATGAAGGGTGGCGTCGTCAGGCAGATCACGACATCTGGACGCTTCACGAACATCACCTTCATGGCGGAAGCCATGTAGAACAGCGAGAAATCCAAGATGCGCGCCAGAATCGACGCTTTGCCGAAAATGCTCTGGCCGACACGAAGGATCTGGATGCCGTCGACCACGTCCGTGCGTGGCAGCGCCGCACCCGATTGTCCGTATAGTGAACGTGATGTCACGACGCTCACTTCATGCCCATGATTGTGAAGATGCTTGGCGAGGTCATGGGCGTGCTGCGCGGTCGCCGCGACATCTGGATAGAAGGTTTGGTTGATGATGAGGACGTGCACCGATCTACCGGCAGTTGCTCTTATTGAAAGCGGTCGTTACGGGCACGCTGGGATGGCTCGCCAAAGAGGTGCGCGGCCGCACCCTAGCCGACGCCCGCTCGACGTTGCAAGTGGAACTGAGCCAAGGTGTGGCTGACACGGGATATGACCGGGGCAGGTAACACGTGATATGCCCGGTTTAGAACGGAGCCCTGAAGGAGGGCTTCGATGCGACGGACGGACGTGCTGCAAGGGATACGGCAGATGAAGGTTGAGTTGGTTTACGCCCGGGCGCGGCAGCGTCAGCTGCGCCAGGCGGAGGCGGCCTCGATCCTTGGCATGAGCAAGCGGACGTTCCGGCGCTGGGGTGACCCGCTTCGACGCCGCTCAGGCCTGTAGATTTGTGGACAACGCCGGCGCGTTCCCCGCAGCTCCTGCACCACTTGGCGGGACGGGACCAACACGTGCCGGCTGGCGGCGATTTCGGGGGGAGCGGAAGGTGAGCTGACCCGAGGCGTAACGGCGGGCCCTGAGTGCGGTTTGTCTCCAGATGGTCATCATGCGTCGGTAGGATGGTGAGGGAGGGTGGTGGCTCCGGGTTGAAGAAGCCAGAAAGGGTGAGCTGCGGAGAGAGCGTTCCCCGCAGCCTCGGGTTGCGGACCGGTCCAACGCGGTAACCCAGTTGGGGATTGGCCGTTCCCCGCGCCCGAAGGATACCTGTGGCCTTGGCGCAGGCGTGGTGCGGGTGGACCACGGGACAT
>REEP01000079.1 GCA_007695045.1 Rhodospirillales bacterium
CCGCGTAGAGGGCAGCCACGTCCACCGGGCCCACCGTGGCGAAGAAGGTGGTGAATGCCCGGGCCGCCATCTCCATCATCGGGGTCGGGCCAATGCTGTCGGTTCAGTCGACGGCAGCGCCGGGACGCCGCCAGCGCCATGCCGCGAGCGCATCTTCAAGCCGTGCAAAGGCGCTGTTGTCCCCAGGCAGACCGAAGCGCAGCCAGGACGGCCGATCCTCGAACGGCCGGGTGAGGATGGCCCGGCCCGTCAGATGCCGGTGGAGCGCCGCCGCATCGGGGTCGTCCACCAGGCGGAACAGGCTAGTCCCGCCCACGACGGTGAGGCCGGCATCCGCCAGCAACGCTTCCAACCTCTCGGCACGGTCGACGAGCCGGCGCCGCGTCGATGCAATCCAGGCGGTATCGTTGAGGGCGGTGGTGCCGATGACGGCGGCGGGACCGCTGACCGCCCAAGGCCCCAGAACGGCTCCCAGGGCCGCAGCGCGGCCGGTACCGGTCACGGCGAAACCGAGGCGAAGGCCGGCGAGCCCGAAGAACTTGCCGAACGACCGCAGCACCACCAGGCCGTCGTGATGGGCGTCCGGCGCCATGCTCACCTCCGGGTCGGTGTCGGCAAACGCCTCGTCCACCACGAGCAGGCGACCGCGCCCCAGTTCCGCCAGTCGCTGCGGCGGCACCACGCGACCATCGGGGTTGTTGGGATTGACGACCACCACGACGTCGGCGGAGGCGGGGACCGCATCGGCCGTCACCGTATCCACCTCATGGTCGGCCGCGGCCCATGCCGGGACATGCTCGTTATACGTGGGGGAGATGACGGCGACGCGGCGGGGCGACACTAGGCGCGGCAGCCATTGGATCAACGCTTGCGTTCCGGGCGCCGCCACCACGCCGGCAGGATCATCCGCGCGGTAGGCGCGGGCCGCCCCCGCCTGAAGCCGTTGCAACAGGGTGCTGTCCGGCAACTGCTCCCATGCCGCCGGCGGGATGGCCGGAACCGGGTAGGCGGCTGGGTTGATGCCGGTTGAAAGGTCGAGCCAGCGCTCGCGCGCGATACCGAACCGCTTCGATGCGGCATCAAGGCCGCCGCCATGGGGCCTCCGGCCCGCTGCCCGTAAGCCGTCCATTCCTGCGCTTCCGTCCGATCGGCGCGTCAGCCGAGACGGTAGTGTTTGTGCACCGGGCGATGGACGGTCCAGGTGCACTTGAGGCCTTGCGGGAACGTGACAAGGTCGCCTGAACCGAACCGCACCTCGCCCCCGTCCTCGGTGGTGACGGTCACATCCCCTTCGATCAGCAAGCAGGTTTCGCCAGTGTCGTACGTCCAGTCGAAAACACTGGGCTCCTTGGACCAGGTCGGTAGTTTCGTCATCTCGGCAACGGTTTCCGGTGTGGGTTTTTCGACCTTGATCGTCATGGCATGCGCCCCGCTTGGCATAGAGGGTGGACGGCAACGGTGAATACCGCCCACCTTATAGCAGCGGGCAGGGACGCGGGCAGCCCCCTTGCCCGCCGGTTGTCGGGACGGATGCCGCCGCATGGTGGCGCGACGTTCTCGTCGGGATGGTTGCCCCTTGAGGATCTGATCGGCATGCCTGATTGCGCCCCCCGTTCATGCAATCGCGCGCTCCGGGTCGCGCTTTCGATTCTGACGATCGTTCTCGCCGGCTGTGCGACCCCGGTCCGGACCAGCGTCGACCTGGACCCGGCGGCGGACTTCCAGGCGTTCCAAACCTACTCCTGGAAGGACGAGGGCGTCCGCGCGGCCGAATCCGCAGAGCCCTGGGTCGGTCCGCTGGTCCTGTCGCGCATCCGGGCCGAGATCGACCATGCCCTCCAGGCGCGCGGCTACCGGCGGGACGTACCTGGCGATTTCCTCGTATCGGCCACGGTCGGAATGCGCGACGAGTTTCGCGTTCGGCCGTTCGGCGCCCATGTGGGCGGGGCGTTCGGTTGGGGACGCCACGGCTGGCGCTATGGCGGTCCGTTCGTCGGTTTTCACTACGATCCGTTCTTCCCGAATGTGCGCCTGGTGCGCGAAACCGAGGTGACCATCGCCATCGACATGTTCGACGGCGTTTCGGGCGAGCCCGTCTGGAGCGGACGCGCCGATGAGACGTTAGTTCGCGACGATCTCAGAAGCGTCACGATTCGTGCGATGGTGGAGGCCATCCTGGTCCAGTTCCCGCCACACCCGGCGCTGCTGCCCTCGGCGGCGCATTCGCCCCGGATCGACCGGTCGTGACCGCCCGCTCCGGCTCGCGCCGGCAACATTGTCGGCGTAGACTGCCAACGCTGAGATGACCACTTCCGACCAGGACCACACTGAGACGGGTGGCGACCGAGAAGCCGGGCGGCGGTGGCCCCGGCGCCTGCGGGCGCTTCTGGCTGTGCCACCACTGATCCTGGGCATCGGGATCCTGGCGTGGCAGCTGGGGCTTCGTGAGCCGCCGGAACAGGAGCCCCCGCGGGAAGTTGCGCGGACCGTCCGGGTGATTTCGGTAGAGCCGATGCCGTTCCTGCCGCGCGCCGTGGGGTTCGGGCAAGTTCGGCCGAAGACCGTCTGGACGGCCGTGGCGCAGGTGCCCGGCCGGATCGTCGCGCGCGCATCGGCTCTCGAGGCCGGGCGTCTGATCCCCTACGATACCGAAATTCTGCGCATCGATCCCACAGACTACGAGCTGGCCATCGCCCGCACCGAGGCCACCATCGACAGCGTCGAGGCGGAACTGGGCGAACTGTCGGTGCAGGAAGACAACCTCGGGCAGTCCCTGATCATCGAACGGCGAGCCGCGACACTGGCGCTCGAGGATCTGGAGCGGAAGCAGACCTTGCTTCGACAAGGCACGGTCAGTCAGGCGGCGGTGGATGAAGCGGAACGACGGGTCCTGGCCGACCGACGACAGGTGCGCGAACTGGAAAATCAACTCGCGTTGATCCCGGCCCGGCGGCGCATGCTGGAGGCCAGCCTCGCCCTCAACCGGACACAACTGGAGGATGCCCGACTGGCATTGCAGCGGACGAGCATCCGCATGCCGTTCGACGGCCGCATCAACGAGGTGGCGGTGGAACGCGACCAGTTTGTCAGCGTCGGTACCACCCTTGCCGTGGCTGACAGCATCGACGTTGCGGAGGTCAATGCCCAGGTGCCGATCGAGCAAATGTCGCCAGTGGTGCGCCGGGACATCGATCTCACCGACATGACCGCCGCCGAACTCGCCCGGGTGCCGGAGTGGCTCGGGCTCACCGCGGTGGTCCGGCTTCGCACCGGCGCCACGGAGGGCGAGTGGCAGGCCCGGTTTGAGCGGATCAGTCCCGCCATCGATCCGGAGACCCGGACCGTCGGCGTCGTGGTGGCAGTGGCGGACCCGTATCGCCAAGCGATTCCAGGCACCCGCCCGCCCTTGATGCGCAACATGTTCGTGCGGGTGGAGGTGATCGGTCCGCCCTGGCCCGACCAGGTGGTGGTGCCGCGGGTGGCCGTGCATCGCCGTGGAGACGGGGCGGTGGTCTATGTTGCCGATGGCGACAATCGGTTGCGGGCGCGACCCGTCGCCCTCGGCCCCGTTCAAGGTGACATCGTGGTCATTGCCAGCGGTCTTCGCGCCGGCGAGCGGGTCGTCGTGTCCGATCCCACGCCGGCGGTCGATGGTATGCTGCTTGACCCCACGGCCGACCAGGACCTGAGCCGCCGGCTGCTGGCGGAAGCGTCGGGGGATCGCGTCGGCAGCGAGATCGTCGCACCGTGATCCGCTTCTTCGCCGGCCATCCCACCGCCGCCAACCTTCTGATGTTCCTCTTGTTCGCCGCCGGGCTGGTGTCCTTGGCCGAACTGCGGCGGGAGACCTTCCCGGAATTCGCCCTGGACGTGGTGCAGGTCAGTGTCCCCTACCCCGGCGCCAGTGCCGAGATGGTGGAGGAGGCGATCTGCCAGCGCATCGAGGAAGCGCTGGAGGTGCTGACCGACGTCGACGAGATGCGGTGCGAAGCGCGTGAAGGCATCGGCCGCGCCACCATCGAGATGGTCCAGGGCGCTGATGTCAACCGCTTCCTCACCGACGTCAAGGCAGAGATCGATGCTATCGACGACTTTCCCGAGCTGGCCGAACAGCCGCTGATCAAGCAGCTGGAGCGAACCGACATCGTCGTCTCCATCGCCATCGCCGGGCCGATGGCGGAGCGGGACCTGAAGGTCTTCGCCGAGGAGGTGAAGGAACGGGCCTTGCGCCAGGGGGTGGCCAGCCGCGTTGACCTGCTCGGTTTTTCCCAGAGGCAGCTCCGGATCGAGGTGGTCCCCGAGGCACTCCGCCAATACGGCCTGTCCGTGGCCGATGTGGCCGATGCCGTTTCCCGTCAAAGCCTCGATCTGCCGTCCGGCCTGATCGAGACCGGAGAACGGGACATCCTGGTTCGCTTCGCCGATCGGCGCCAAGCACCGCTGCCATTCGAGGACCTTGTGATCCTGGGGGGGAGCGCCGGCGCGGAATTGCGATTGGGCCAAATCGCCCGGATCACCGACCGGTTCGAACGGGACGAGGAGCGCGTTTACCTGAACGGCCAACGCGCCGCCTTGCTGCAGATCAACAAGACCCGGGCAGAAGACACCCTGGCCGTGATGGAGCGGGTCCGGGCTTTCGTCGATGACGAACGTCGGCGCGCACCACCGGGCGTCGAGTTCGAGTTGACCCGCGATATCGCCTCCATCGTCCAGGATCGCCTGGACATGTTGTTGAACAACGGGATGATGGGCCTTGGCCTGGTGTTCCTGGTGCTGTGGCTGTTCTTCTCCTTCCGGTTCTCGTTCTGGGTGGCAATGGGGCTGCCGGCGACCTTCCTCGGCTCCATAGCCGTGCTGGTGCTCATCGATTACTCCATCAATATGCTGACCATGGTGGCGTTACTGATCGCCATCGGTCTGATCATGGACGATGCCATCGTGATCGCCGAGAACGTCGCCCGCCATCGCCGCATGGGCAAGACACCGCTGGCGGCGGCGGTGGAGGGCACGCGTGAGGTGGCGGCCGGAGTCGTCTCATCCTTCGTCACCACCGTGTGTATCTTCGCTCCGCTCGCGTTCCTGGAAGGCGACATCGGGCGGGCGATGCGGGTGGTGCCGGTGGTCCTGATCATCACCCTGGCCGTCAGCCTGGTGGAAGCGTTCCTGATCCTGCCGCATCACGTGTCCCACGCGATGAAGGATGCGCAACCGGGCCGGTTCCGCCGCCGGTTCGATGCCGGGTTCGACCGCGTGCGGGAGAATGGGCTCGGCCGTCTGGTCGATACGGCGGTGCGATGGCGTTACCTCACCGTGGGCTTGATCGTCATGGCGTTCCTCGGCTCGGTCAGCATGGTTGCCGGTGGGCACGTCAAGTTCCGCGCCTTTCCGGAACTCGACGGCGACGTGATCGAGGCCCGGCTGCTGCTGCCGCAAGGAACGCCGCTCGCCCGGACCGAGGCGGCGGTCGAGAAGGTGGTGGCCGCACTGCACCGGGTCGACGACGCGTTCACGCCGTTACAGCCCGAGGGCCAGAGGCTGGTGCGCAACGTCCTGATCCAGTTCAGCCGCAATGTCGATGCGTTCGAAACAGGACCACATGTCGCCACCGTCACCGCGGATCTGTTGCGGGCCGAGGCGCGGGAGGGGCGGATTGCCGACTACCTGGGGCTGTGGCGGCAGGAAGTCGGGCCGATCCCCGACATGCTGTCGATGACCTTCACCGAACCGCAGATCGGCCCCGCCGGCATTCCTATCGAATTTCGCCTGCAAGGTGATGACCTGGACACCCTCAAGGCCGCTTCCCGCGACCTGGCGACCTGGCTCGCCCGATATCCTGGTGTCACCGATCTTCAGGACGACTTGCGGCCCGGCAAGCCGGAACTGCGGCTGCGCCTGCGCGAGGGGGCGGTGGCCGCGGGCCTGGATGCGGCCAGCGTGGCACGACAGCTGCGTGCCGCCCTGCATGGCATCACCGCCGACGAGATTCAGGTGGGACGAGAACGATTCGAGATCGATGTCCGGCTGGACGCCGCCGGGCGCGCCAGCATCGGTGCCCTCGATGACTTCCCGGTGTTCCTGCCAAGTGGAAAACAGACGCCGCTGACGGCGGTCGCGATGATCGAGGAGTACCGGGGCTACGCCCGCATCAACCGGATCGACAGGCTCCGCACCGTGACGTTGCGCGGCGACCTGGATGCCGAGGTGGCCAACCTGGGCGAAATCGTGAGCGATACCCGGGCGCGGTTTCTGCCCGAACTGGAACGCCGCTATCCGGATATACGCATCAGCCTGGAAGGCGAAACCGCGCGCCAGCGGGAAACCGGCGAGTCCATACGCCGGGCGCTTGTGGTCGGCCTGATCGGTATCTTCGTGCTGCTGAGCTTCCAGTTCCGCAGCTACCTGGAGCCGATTACGGTGATGGCGGCGATTCCGCTCGCTGTCATCGGCGTCATCTGGGGCCACGTGCTGATGGGGCTGGATCTGTCCATGCCGAGCGCTTTGGGCGCGGTGTCGCTCGCCGGCATCGTCGTCAACGATTCGATCCTCCTGGTATTGTTCGTCAAGCGCAATGCCCAGGGCGGCCGGTCGGTGATCGATGCCGCGCGGCAGGCCAGCCGGGACCGGTTCCGGCCGGTTCTGCTCACGTCGCTGACCACCATCGCCGGGGTCGCGCCGCTCCTGTTTGAGCGCAGCCTGCAAGCTCAGGTGCTGGTGCCGCTGGTGACATCCCTGGCGTTCGGGCTGCTGGCTTCGACGATCCTGGTGCTGATCCTGCTGCCGGCGCTGTATGCGGTGTTCCACGACTTCGGGTTGACCGAACTGGCCAAGCGCCGACGGCAAGCCGACACGCCGGCCGAAGCCACCTCGTAGCCGCAGGCGGCCGGCCTTCAGACCATGGCGCTGCGCCGGCGGCCGAGCAGGATGGTGCCGATCAGGTTGACTACCGCCGAGACCAGGCTGTAGCGGCGCGGCAGGTTCTGGAGCAGGCTGTCGGCATCGAACGCCGCCTGGAGCGGCACCCGGCGCGGGCTGAGTCCCTCGGTGGCAGCGATCCGCTCGAGGATGGCGTTGGCGACGACCGCATATCCCACGGTGGTGGGATGCATGTTGTCGAGGCTGAACAGCCCGCCGCGGACGAAGCCGAAGATCAGCGAGGTGGTGATGGGAACGTTGGAGAGGGTCCAGGTGACGCGGCGACGCTCCACCCGGATCTCCTGCCCGGGCGGAACGCAGCCATGCTTGGCGTCAAGGCCGATGGACATGTCATAGATGTCGACGAAGTGGACCGCCCGGCCGCCCACCGCCAGCTTCCGGGTGACCCGCTCCTCGGTCTCCTCGTTCACCGCCCGCATCAGGTCGTCAAGCTGCCGCATCTGCCCGTCGGAGATGCCGTCGACGCCGCCGAGTAGCCGGCTGAAGTAGGCGCGGAAGTAATTGCCGCAGCCAGGCACCCCTTGCGGGTCGACCCGGGGCATCAGGTTGGCGATGGTGCTGGGCTTGATCAGGTTGGTGAAATAGACGTGGTCCACACAGCCGTCGCCGAAGGCGTCCGCCATGCGGGTGGCCAAATCCTCCATCTTGCCCGGAATGGCCTTCAGTTCGGCGCGGACGGATTCCGTGTAGCGGGCGAGCAGGCCGGCCCGGAACAGGCCTTCGTTGCTGCCGATGCTGACCAGCAGCCGCTCCGGGCGACGGAAGGCCACCAGCTCCAGGGCGGTGCAGTCGTTCAGGTCCGGCTCCCCCGACGGGTTGAGCAGGAAGCCGGTGTTGAGCGCATACCACAGCCGGCCAATCGCTTCTCCGGGCACGCCGCCGGAATGCTCGATCTGCTGCAGCAGGAACGGCACCTGGGCCCGGTAGTCGCCGGCCCGATCCTGCCAGAGACTCTCGATCTCGGCGCCGGCCACCGCGATGTTGTCAAAGAAAACGTGCTCGGACCACTTGGGCGCGGTTTCCAGCCAGGCCTTCCCGTTGGCGACCACGGTCTGGCGCAGGACGTCCAGGCTGAGGTCCTGGCGCAGCATGGCCTCCAGGTCGAACAGGATGGGGCGCGGATAGTCCGGGGCCTGCATGAACTCGCCCAGCGCCTCGGCCACCATCACCGGCGCGGCGAGGCTGGCCAGTTCGGCATTGATGGTGAGCGAGCGGACCCCGTTGAACAGGGAATCGCCGATCACCATGGTTTTGGGCGTGCCGCTGGCCACCTTGAAGCGTTCCACGTTTTCCGGATCGATCGGCATAGTCTTCCCCCCTTTGGTTGATCGTGGCGCTCGCGGCGGCCCTGGGCCGCTCGACCCGAAAGTATGCGGCCTTCGCCGCCGCCGTGAAAGGCCCGCTTGTCGTTGCGGCCGCCTCACGGCGCTGTCCCGCCGTCCGCCACGCAACCGGCCGGACTTTCACCGAACCTTAACCGATGCGCGCCAAGCTGACGGCCTCGAGCGCGTCGCACTGGCCACGGATCGGGACGGGCAACGGCAGCAACCATGGATTTTGAACGCATTCCGCTGGTGGCGCTTGCCAAGCGCAATCTCGCCTGGCTGGGACAGCGTCAGGAGGTGCTGGCGCACAATGTCGCCAACGCCGACACGCCGGGATACAGCGCCCGTGACCTCAAGCCGTTGGGCTTCCGGACCCTGGTGACCCAGCGCCCGGAGCCGGTCAACCTGGCGACAACGGCACCGGGGCACATGGCCGGCCAGCGCCGGTCCGCGCGGCCGATGCCGGCGGTGGAGGAGCGCCGCCCGTTCGAGACCGCGCCGGACGGTAACTCGGTGGTCCTGGAGGAACAGATGGCCAAGGTAAGCGAGACGGCCATGGCCTACCGCCTTGCCAATGAGCTGTATCGCAAGCAACTCGGCATGTTTCGCCTCGCCCTCGGCCAGAACCGCTGACCCGACCGCCCCTGGGAGATCGACCGATGGATGACATGATGGCGACGATGAAAATCTCCGCCGCCGGGATGAAGGTGCAGGGAACCCGGCTGCGGGTGATCGCCGAGAACTTGGCCAACGTGGACTCCTTGCCGGCTTCGCCTGACGCACTGCCGTATCGGCGCAAGGTGATCACATTCCGCGATGCGTTGGACCGCAGCACCGGCCTGAATCACGTGCGGGTAGATGCCATCGGCAACGACGACTCCCCATTCAAGCAACGCTACGAACCCGGGCATCCCGCCGCCAATGCCGACGGCTACGTCCTCGCCCCCAATGTCAGCGGCCTCACCGAGACGATGGACATGAGAGAGGCGCAGCGCTCCTACGAAGCCAATCTGACCATGATCCGCACCGCCAAGGGGATGATGCGGGACGCGCTGGACGTCCTGCGTTGACAGCCGTCGCCGTGATCGTGCCGGACAGGACCGAGATGACGCCATGACCGTTGCCCTTTCCGCCTATAGCCGCGCCATCGCCGCCTACGAACAGGCCGGCAACAAGGCGATGGAGCCCCGGGGCACCGATACTCAGCCGGACCAGCAAGCCGGTTTCGCCGATCTTGTCCGCAACGCCGCGACCGATGCCATCCGCACCGCAGAAGCCGGCGAACGGGCCTCCATGGCCGCGCTGAAGGGCGAGGCCGACATCAGTCAGGTGGTGACGGCCGTGGCGGAAGCGGAGATGACCTTGCAGACGGTGGTGACCATCCGCGACCGCGTGATCGAGGCCTACAAGGACATCGCGCGCATGCCGATGTAGGGCAGTCGATGTAACGCGGCAGTCGATCTAACGCGGCGGGCGATGTAACGCGGCGGGCGATGCGGCCGAGAATGACCGCAAGAGGGCCAAATCATGAACGAACTGGCGGTAATCGACGTCGGCCGTGAGGCGTTGTACGTGATCCTCAAGATCGCCGCACCGGTGATGCTGGCCGGCATGGCCATTGGCCTCGTCGTCGCTCTGTTCCAGGCGCTTACAACAATTCAGGAGATGACTCTGACGTTCGTGCCGAAAATATTAGTCATTTTTGTATCGATGATTCTGTTTCTGCCGTTCATGATTGCAACTCTGGTCGAGTTCACGCATGATCTGTTCCACCTGATCGTGGCACCCCAATAATAAGGCATGAACGAGACATGCCGGACGCCGCGCTTTCGGGCCATGCCTTTGCGTTTCTTCTGATCTTCGTGCGCATTGGCGCCGCGATCTCGGTCATGCCGGGGCTCAGCGCAACCTTCGTCAGCATGCGGGTGCGGCTTTTGCTGGCGCTGGCCATCGCCTTCGTGCTCGTGCCGGGGTTGGCCGACGCGCTGCCGCCGCTTCCGGCAACCGTGGCCGGGCTCGCCTTGATCATCATTGCCGAAGCCGTGGTGGGCCTGTTCATCGGTCTGATCCCGCGGATGTTGTTCGCGGCCCTGCACATCGCCGGCACCGTCACCGCACTGTCCATCGCCCTGGCCAATGCGCTGGTGCAGGACCCGGTCGCGGATCAGCAATCGTCGACGGTGGCCGGCTTCTTCGCCACCTTCGGGCTGGTTCTGGTGTTCGTGGCCGACCTTCATCACCTGTTGCTGGAGGCGGTGGTGAACAGCTACGCGTTGTTCCCGCCGGGCGACCCGCTTCTGGTCGGTGACTTCGCCGATGCGCTCACGCGGGCGTTGAGCGAGGCCATGCTGCTGGGCCTGCAGCTGTCCGCCCCGTTCGTGGTGGTGGCGTTCGTCTACAATGTCGGCCTCGGCCTGCTCGGGCGGCTGATGCCGCAGCTGCCGGTGTTCTTTTTCGGGTTGCCGGTGCAGATCTCGATGCAGCTTTGGGCGATGATGCTGGCGCTGTCCGGCATCTTGATGGTTTTTCTCAGCCGGTTCGGGGATGCCATTGCCCCGTTGGCCGGGCGCTGAGCCGGACGAGGGGACCCGCGCCCTTTGGCCGAAGAACAGGACGACGCCTCCAAAACCGAGGAACCGACCGCCCGGCGCCTGCAGAAGGGCCGGGAGCGTGGGCAGGTGGCCGTTTCCCAGGAAATCAAGAGCCTGGGCGTGCTGGCCGCCAGTGCGCTTGCCCTGATGTTCATGTTCCCGGCTGCCATGGCCGGGTTGACCCGGACGGGACGGCTGTTTCTGGAACAGGCGCACGCCTTCAGCATCGAACCCGGCGCCGCACAGGCGGCCATGGCCGGGCTGGTCGCCGCCGTGGTGTGGGACGTGGCTTTGCTGTTCGGGCTTCTTGTGTTTGCCGCCTTCGCCGCAAGCGTGGTGCAGACCGGGCTGCTGTGGGCGCCCAGCAAGATCAAGCCGGAGCTTTCCAAGCTGTCGCTGGTCAAAGGGGTCAAGCGCATGCTGTCCCTCAAGGCGCTGATGGAATTCGGCAAGGGGCTCATCAAGCTGGTCGTGGTCGGACTGGTGGCCTTCGCGCTGGCGCTGCCGTTGATGGCCGATCTGGAGATGATGCCGGCAATGCCGCTCGCGGACGTGCTCGCGCGCATGCATCACGTGGCGATCGTCATGGTGGCGGCAACGGTGGCGGTGATGCTGGCCGTGGCCACCGTCGACTACCTGTTTCAGCGCCAGGATCACACCAAGCAGATGCGCATGACCCGACAGGAGGTACGCGACGAACACCGCCAGGCCGAGGGCGATCCCCACGTCAAGGCCAAGATCCGGCAACTGCGCCAGGAACGCTCACGCCAGCGGATGATGGCGGCCGTGCCCGATGCCGACGTCGTGATCACCAATCCCACCCATTTCGCCGTGGCGCTGGCTTATGACATCGAAACCATGAGCGCGCCGAAGCTGGTTGCCAAAGGTGTCGACTACATCGCCCGCAACATCCGCGAGGTGGCTGAGGAACACGACGTGCCGATCGTGGAGAATCCGCCGCTGGCCCGAGCTTTGCACGCATCAGTAGAGCTGGACGAAGAAATTCCACCGGAGCATTATCATGCGGTGGCACAGGTCATCGGTTACGTGATGCGCCTGAAGGGCCAGGCCGGCGGTTGACCGTGGTGGGCCGGGGCTGCGTCCCGGGCGTGTGATGCTCAGACAGGGATTTCTTCGACCATGCGCAGCCGGAACGACGATGTTGGTGGAAGCCGCAGCCGCACCGCGCCGGCACCGACACGGGTCTCCAGCCTGGCCCGACGCCTGATCCGGGCGGTCACACCATCCGCCGAGGCGGCATCATCCGCGTCACCCGGTTCGTCATCCGTGGGGCTGCCAGTGGGCTTGGAGGGGGGCTTGGGAGCGGAACTGGGGGCGGAATTGGGAACGGCGCAGGCGGTCCATCCGGCTCTGTTCCACGAAGCGCCGGTCGCCATTGCCATGGTCGATGCAGACGGGCGGCTGCGGGCGGCCAACCGCGCTTTCCGCGACCTCGTCGGGGGCGAGCGCTTGACCGCCGGGTGTCGGCTCACCGACTGTATCGAGGCGCAACCGGACGGCGGTGACAGACCGGACTTGCCGGAAGTGATTGCCCGGGTGAGCGGCGGGCAATCGGCTTCGGCTCAACGCAACGGTGTGACCGTGGTCGGCAACCCGGTGCCGCCACTGACGGTTCATCTGAGGCACGTCGCCGCTGCCGACGGCAAGCCCGGCGCCCTGATCCACGTGGTGCCGCAGACCGATCGCCGCCGCTTCGATGCCCGACTGGCGCACGCGCAGGCGTTGACCGCGCTGGGCCAACTGGCGGGCGGCGTGGCGCACGATTTCAACAACATGCTGACGTTGATGCTGGGCTTGAGCGAACTCCTCCTGACGCGGCACGGGCCGGGCGATCCCTCGCATGGTGATCTTCGCCAGCTGCGGGAGAATGCCTTGCGATCGCGCGAGTTGGTTCGCCAGCTTCTGGCGTTCTCCCGACGCCAGCATCTGCAGCCGGAGATCATGGCCGTGGATCAGGTGCTGGGAGACCTCCGCTCCGTGCTGATGCCGTTGCTGACCGAGAAGGTGCGCCTCCGCTTCGAACTGAATGCCTCGAGCGGTCGGGTCCGCGCCGATCCGGGACAGTTCAACCATGTCATCGCCAATCTTGCCGTGAACGCCCGCGACGCCATGCCGCACGGCGGCGACCTCATCATCCGCACGCGTGAAGCGGTGGTGGCCGAGCGGCGCGCCGGTCCGGAGATCATGCCGTCGGGCTGCTATGTCGTGATCGACGTCGCCGACACCGGCTCCGGCATCCCGAAAGAGGTGCAGAACCATATCTTCGAGCCGTTTTTCTCCACCAAGGACATGGCATCCGGCAGCGGCCTGGGCCTCGCCACCGTCCATGGCATCGTCCGTCAGTCCGGCGGCTACGTCTTTCTCGACAGCGCGCCGGGGCGGGGCAGCACCTTCAGCATCTTTCTGCCGGCGGTGGAACACGGCGCGGCGCCCGCCAGCGCGCCGATCCCGACAGTCGAGCCGGTCCGCGACGACGAGGTGGAGTCACCGGAGCCGGCGGTGGCCGGGCGTGCTCACGTCCTTCTGGTGGAGGATGAGCGCGCGGTTCGTGCGTTCGCGGCGCGTGCGCTGCGCATCTCCGGCCATGACGTGACCGAAGTGGGCAATGCCGAGGCAGCCCTCGAGGTTCTGGCTGCGGCCGAGGGTGCCATCGACCTGGTGGTGAGCGACGTGGTCATGCCGGGCATGGATGGCTTCGCCCTGGCCCGGGAGATCCGCCGGCTGGGCCGGGCGCGCAAGATCCTGTTCATATCCGGCTATGCGCCGGACGCGCTGGCACCGGACCTCGTCGCCGCCGGCGATGTGGGCTTCCTTGCCAAGCCGTTCACCCTGGCGGACCTGGCGCAGCGGGTGCGGGAAATGCTGGCGTCGTAGCCGGCGCCGCGTTCGCTGCGCCGTCACTCTATCGCCAAGGCCATGAAGGCATCCGCCTCTTGACAAAGGCGGGATCGGGCCAGCCCGCTTCGCGGTTTCGACGCCATACTCCGAGCCTGCTGCCGATTGCGCAAGCCCTGGTCCCAGCACAGAGCGCGACCACCCCATATGTAGTATATATTTTTGCGAGCATCTTCGAGCCAATGGAATTCTTATGGTTGCAGATTCTTCTTGCCATGTAGAACAAAACGTGTACATTGGGCGGCGTTCCGGGCACAAAGGAGAACCTCCATGCAGACCAGTGGCCTTGCCGAGCAGCTTCATGCCGTCCATCGCAGTGTCGATCCCGCCGCCTGCATCCTGAGTGGACAGGTGGCCAACGATGCGTTTGCAACCCGTCCCGATGCCGCGCGCAAGCCGCAGACCAAGCGGCGTCCTCCGGTGGATCCCGCCTGGCTGCGAACGGTTCGACGGCTGCGGGAGTTGTCCGTCACCTGGGAACAGGATGCCGGTATCCTGTGGACGACGATGCTGCCGGAGCGGCGGCCCAGTTCGACACCGAGCCTGCTTGCCAATGTCGGCGGCCTGCTCGATTGCGTCGAACAGGCCTGGGACGAGGCCGATGACGGGGATCAGCCGGTCCGCTACCTGGTCCTGGCGTCGCGGGTGCCGGGCATTTTCAATCTCGGCGGCGACCTGCCGCTGTTTCTGGACCTGATCGCGGCCGGCGATCGCGAGGGCCTGCGCCGCTACGCCCATGCCTGCATCGAAATCCAGCACCGTTTCGTGATCAATCTGGACCTGCCGCTTTCCACCATCGCCCTGGTTCAGGGCGACGCCTTGGGCGGTGGGTTCGAGGGCGCGCTGGCGCACGAGGTCATCGTCGCCGAACGGCAGGCGCGGTTCGGCCTGCCGGAAGTGCTGTTCAACATGTTCCCGGGGATGGGCGCCTACTCCATGCTGTCCCGGCGCCTGGGTCCGGTCCAGGCCAAGCGCATGATTCTGAGCGGCCGCGTCTACACCGCCGAGGAAATGCACGCCCTGGGCGTCGTCGACGTTCTCGCCGATGACGGCGAAGGCGAAGCCGCGGTCCGCGCGTTCATCACCGAAGCGGAGAGGAGTGCCTGCTCGCGCCGTGCCTTGTTCAAGGCGGCGCGCCTGGTCAATCCGGTCACCCGGGGCGAACTGCTCGACATCACCGATCTGTGGGTCGACGCCGCCTTGTCGTTGCAGGACAGCGACCTGCGCAAGATGCGCCATCTCGCCAAGGCGCAGGACCGGCGCTGGGCACGGCTCAAGGAAGCCGGCTTCTGAGACCGCCGGGCTGAGGTCGCCGGAGCGGATGGCGGACCATCCTTGTGGCCGGGGCATCAGCCCGGACGGCCGCGGTCGGAACGGCACCGCGCCACATGACCCCCATATGGGTGGAAAAAGATCGCATCGCGCCATCGGCGTCGTGGACATCCCGGCGCCGTCTGTGGAATAAGGGGCTCTCTGTGCTGCACCGTCGGATCAGGCTGATCGAATTCGAAACCATGGATAAAGACCGCGCCATCGACTCCGCCATTTCCCAGATCGAGCGTGCCTTCGGCAAGGGCTCGATCATGCGCCTGGGCCAGCGCGAAACGGTGGACATCGACATCATTCCCACCGGCTCCCTGGGCCTCGACATCGCCCTTGGCGTCGGCGGCCTGCCGCGCGGACGGATCATCGAGATTTACGGGCCGGAGGCTTCGGGCAAGACCACCCTTGCCCTGCATGCGGTGGCCGAGGCGCAGAAGCGGGGCGGGGTGTGCGCCTTCGTCGATGCCGAACACGCGCTCGATCCGGTCTATGCCCGCAAACTCGGCGTGGATGTGGACGGCCTGCTGATCTCCCAGCCGGATGCCGGCGAGCAGGCGCTGGAGATTGCCGATACCCTGGTGCGGTCCGGCGCCATCGACGTGCTGGTGGTGGACAGCGTCGCCGCCCTGGTGCCGCGGGCGGAACTGGAAGGCGAGATGGGCGACACCCACGTGGGCCTGCAGGCGCGGCTGATGAGCCAGGCGCTGCGCAAGCTCACCGCCTCGGTGTCGCGCTCACGCACCACCATCATCTTCATCAACCAGATCCGGATGAAGATCGGGGTGATGTTTGGCAATCCCGAGACCACCACCGGCGGCAACGCGCTCAAGTTCTATTCGTCCGTGCGCCTGGAGATCCGCCGCATCGGTGCGCTCAAGGACCGGGACGAGGTGGTCGGCAACCAGACCCGGGTGAAGGTGGTCAAGAACAAGCTGGCGCCGCCGTTCCGCACCGTGGAGTTCGACATCATGTACGGCGAGGGCATTTCACGCACCGGCGAGTTGCTGGACCTCGGCACCAAGGCTGGGGTGATCGAAAAATCGGGGTCGTGGTTCTCCCACGGCTCGGAGCGCATCGGCCAGGGCCGGGAGAACGCCAAGACCTACCTCAAGGAGCACCCCGAGGCCGCGCACGATATCGAGACGAAGGTGCGGGAGAACGCAGGCCTCGTTTCCGCCGCCCTGATCACCGGCGCGGACGACGCTGGCGACGCGCCCGTCGACGACGGCAGCTGAGCGGCCGGAACGAGTCCGGTCAAGTCTGTGGCGGGAGCCTGGGGCGGCGATGTCTTTCGTGGATGGCCGGAACGAGTCCGGCCAAGTCTGTTCGATGAAAAATGAGAGAAGCAGAGAAAGGTGACTTGCCCGGGCTTGTCCCGGGCACCCACGTCTTTCTTCCGTGGCACATGCCGTCTTTCGTGGATGGCCGGAACAAGTCCGGCCAAGTTTGTGGCGGGAGACCGGGGAGCGCGCCGCCTTTCGTGGACGGCCGGAACGAATCTTGCCCGGGCTTCGCCCCAGCGTTGCGGCGGGGGCGGCTTCACGGTTTCCATCCCGGCCGGATTGCCCTAAATAAGCCGCATGCAGACCGTCAACGATATCCGCAAAGCGTTTCTGGACTTTTTCGCCCGGCACGGACACAGCGTCGTGGACTCGAGCCCGCTGGTGCCGCGCAACGACCCGACGTTGATGTTCACCAACGCGGGCATGGTCCAGTTCAAGAATGTCTTCACCGGCGTCGAGAAGCGGGATTACAATCGTGCCGCCACGTCCCAGAAGTGCGTCCGCGCCGGCGGCAAACACAATGATCTGGAGAATGTGGGGTACACCGCACGGCATCACACCTTCTTTGAGATGCTGGGGAATTTTTCCTTTGGCGATTACTTCAAGGATGTGGCCATTGACCTTGCCTGGTCCCTGGTTACCAAGGAATTCGGCCTGCCGCCGGAACGGCTGCTGGTGACCGTGTATGCCGAGGACGATGACGCGTTCGGTCTGTGGAAGCGCATCGCCGGCCTGCCGGAAAGCCGGATCATCCGCATCCCGACGTCCGACAACTTCTGGGCGATGGGGGAAACCGGTCCGTGCGGGCCGTGTTCCGAGATTTTCTACGACCACGGCGAGCACATCCCGGGCGGCCCGCCCGGCACGCCTGAGGAAGATGGCGACCGCTTCGTCGAGATCTGGAACCTGGTGTTCATGCAGTATGAGCAGGTCACGCCCGACCGGCGCGTGAACCTGCCCCGCCCCTCCATCGACACCGGCATGGGCCTGGAGCGCACCGCCGCGGTGCTGCAGGGCACCCACGACAACTATCGGATCGATCTGATGCAGGCGCTGATCCACGCCTCGGCCGAGGCCACCGGGACCGACCCGGAAGGCTCGCACCGGATCTCGCACCGGGTCATCGCCGATCACCTGCGCGCCTGCAGTTTCCTCATCGCCGACGGCGTGACCCCAGCCAACGAAGGGCGCGGGTATGTGCTGCGCCGGATCATGCGCCGGGCCATGCGCCATGCCCATCTGGTGGGCTGTGCTGACCCGCTGATGTGGCGGCTGGTGCCGGCTTTGATCGCCAAGATGGGCGGTGCCTACCCCGAACTGGTGCGCGCCCAGGCGCTGATCACCGAAACGCTGCGGCTCGAGGAGACCCGGTTTCGCCGGACCCTGGACCGCGGCTTGCGGATGCTGGACGAGGCGGTGGTCCACCTGCCCGCGGGCGGCACCCTGGATGGTGAGACGGCGTTTCGCTTGTATGACACCTACGGCTTCCCGCTGGACCTGACCCAGGACGCCCTGCGCGCCAAGGGCCTGGCGGTGGACAGCGACGGTTTCGCCAAGGCGATGCAGCGCCAGCGCGAGGAGGCGCGGAAAAGCTGGGCGGGATCCGGCGAAGCCGCCACGGAGGGGCTGTGGTTCGCCATTCGGGACGCCGCGGGCGCCACCGACTTCTTCGGCTACGACACCGAGCAGGCGGAAGGCAAGGTGGTGGCCATTGTCCGCGACGGCGCACAGGTGGATGCGGCCGAGGCCGGCCAGGAGGTTGCGGTGGTCTGCAACCAGACGCCGTTCTACGGCGAATCCGGCGGCCAGATTGGGGATATTGGCGAGATCCGAAGCGCCCGGGGGCTGACATTCGCGGTGACCGACACGCAGAAGCGGGCCGGTGACTTGGTGGTCCATTACGGCCGCATTGACGACGGTGCGGTGCAAGTGGGCGACGACGTGGTGCTGGAAGTGGACCACGCCAGGCGCCGCGCCATCCGGGCCAACCATTCCGCCACCCACCTGCTGCACGCCGCGCTGCGCCGGTACCTTGGCGACCACGTCAGCCAGAAAGGGTCTCTGGTGGCGCCGGATCGGCTCCGTTTCGATATCTCCCACCCCAAGCCGATTGCACCGCCGGAGTTGGCCGCGGTGGAATCCGACGTCAACGACAAGGTCCGGCAGAACGCCGACGTGCTGACACACCTGATGGATCCCGAAGCCGCGGTCGCGGCGGGCGCCATGGCTTTGTTCGGAGAGAAGTACGGTGATGAGGTCCGGGTGGTCAGCATGGGCGGCGGCACCGAGTCGAACTTCTCCACCGAGTTGTGCGGTGGCACGCACGTGCGACGAACCGGCGATATCGGATTGTTCAAGATCTTGTCGGAGAGTGCCCTGGCGGCGGGCATCCGACGAATCGAGGCCACCACCGGGGCTGCGGCGGAACGCCACGTCGCCGAGGAAGAGGCGGCCTTGCGGGAGGCGGCTTCGGTCCTTCGAGTCGCGCCCGCCGACCTGCCGGCCCGGGTGGCCGCACTGATGGAGGAGCGGCGCCGCCTGGAGCGCGAACTCACCGAAACGCGACGCGCCCTGGCGACGGGGGGCGGTGGGGGACAGGCGCCGGTCGTCCGCACGGTCGGTAACGTCGCCTATGTCGCGCGTGCCGTTGAGGACGTGCCGGCCAAGGACCTCAAGAGCTTGGCCGACGACCTCAAGAAGCAGGTGGGCAGCGGCGTGGTGGCGGTGGTGTCCGCCGTGGACGGCAAGGCCTCGCTGGTGGTTGGGGTGACGCCGGATTTGACCGACCGGATCAGCGCCGTGGACCTGGTGCGCGTCGGCGCCGGGGCGCTCGGCGGCAAGGGCGGGGGCGGCCGTGCCGATATGGCGCAAGCAGGGGGTCCCGACGCCGACAAGGCCGATGCCGCGCTCACCGCCATTGCCGATGCCATCGCGGCGCAGGCGGAGCCGTCGGCAGCCGCCCAGTAAGTAGCCCACAGTAGCCCGATCACCAGGGCCTGCACGGATCTCGACGCCTGGGTCGCTGGCTCCTGCTCAGGCGCGTGCCGCTAGCCACGCGCCAGTTCGGCGACCGCCGGGGTGATCCAGGTCTCGATCGCACCGGCCAGGATCAGCATCGGCAGCAACACCCGCACGAACAGACGCCAAGCCGACTTGACCCATGGCATGAACAGCACCGGGCGGGCCAGGATGCGCTGGACCATCACCGTACCGAGGTGAAGGCCCGCGGCGGCCCCCATGAACACGGCGGCAAGCTCGATGATGCCGTGGGGAACCAAGCCCGCGATCACGACCGCCGCGCCCTCGGCGGCGCCGGCGCCGGCGGCGACGATGGCCAGGACCGCGCCGTTGCTGACCAGGAAGAAGACCGGTGCAATGCCGAGGATGACGCCCAGCATCATCATCACCAGCGTCTTGAAGACGTTGTTCGTCACAATGAACAGGAAGATTTCCAGGCGCGACAGTCCTCGCGCCGTGCCGATGAACTCCTCCACATCGGCCATGATCGCCGCTGCCATCTCGGGCGCGACGCGAAGCATCGCGAGCCCCAGAACCACGCCAAGGCCGAACAGCACCGCGCTCAAGCCGATGAACGGCGACAGGACCTGGAGGTAGGTGCGCACGACCGCGTGCTTCAGCCGGCGGCGGCGGACTGGGGAGCGTCAGCCGGGGCTGATGCCGCTTCCTGCTCGCCAAGGGCCGCTCCGGCGGCCTGGTCCACGTCATCCACCCAGACGAAATCCACCAAGCGACGTGCATCCTTGGGCACGTCGTCCAGATCCTTGCGGTTGCGGGCCGGCAGGATCACCTGCTTGAGGCCGGCGCGGGCCGCCGCCACCACCTTTTCCTTGATACCGCCCACCGGCAGAACCAAGCCACGCAGGCTGATCTCCCCGGTCATGGCCACGTCGCTCCGGATCGGTTTGTCGCTGAGCAGCGACATCAGGGCGACCGCCATGGCCACGCCGGCGCTGGGCCCGTCCTTGGGGATGGCCCCGGCCGGCACATGCACGTGAATATCGCTCTTTTCGAAGAGTTCGGGGTCCACCCCCAGCGCACCTGCGCGGGACTTCACCAGGCTCAGCGCCGCCTGCGCGCTTTCCTTCATCACGTCACCGAGGTGCCCGGTAAGGATCAGCTTGCCGGTGCCGGGAATCCGCGTCGCCTCGATGAATAGGATGTCACCGCCCGTGGGCGTCCAGGCGAGCCCGGTGGCCACGCCGGGCACACTGGTGCGCATGGCCACCTCGTTCTCGAACCGGCGTGGCCCCAGGATCGCCGGGAGGTCTTCGCTGTCGATATGCACGGTCCCGGTTTCACCTTCGGCGATGCGCATGGCCACACGGCGGAAAACCCCACCGATCTCCCGCTCCAGGTTGCGACAGCCGGCTTCGCGGGTGTAGTCGCGGATGATCGCACGCAGCGCATCCTCGCTGATTTCGCACTGGCCGGCGGGGATGCCGTTGGCGGTGAGCTGACGGCGCACCAAGTAGCGCTTGGCAATCTCCAGCTTCTCGTCCTCGGTGTAGCCGGGCAGTTCGATCACCTCCATGCGGTCGCGCAAGGGACCGGGAATGGCGTCCAGGACGTTGGCAGTCCCGATAAAGAACACCTTGCTGAGATCGAACGGGACTGCGAGATAATTGTCGCGGAAGGTGGCGTTCTGTTCAGGGTCCAGGACTTCCAGCAACGCCGACGACGGATCGCCGTGAAAACTTGCCCCGAGCTTGTCCATCTCGTCCAGCATGAAAACGCAATCGCGCGTGCCGGCCTTGCGAATGGACTGGATGATGGTGCCGGGCAGAGCGCCGATATAAGTGCGGCGGTGGCCGCGGATCTCGGCCTCGTCATGGACGCCGCCAAGGCTCGCGCGCACGAACTTGCGCCCGGTGGCCCGGGCGATGCTCTGGCCCAGTGACGTCTTACCCACCCCGGGCGGCCCGACGAAGCAGAGGATCGGGCTCTTGCCCTCCGGGCTCAGTTTGCGTACCGCCAGAAACTCCAGGATGCGCCGCTTCACCTTCTCGAGGCCGTAGTGGTCCTCGTCCAGGATGCGCCGGGCCTCGGCGATGTCCACTTCGGCGGCACTGGTGACCGACCAGGGCAGCTCGGTCAGCCAGTCCAGATAGGTGCGCACCATGGAATACTCGGCCGCCGCTTCCGGCATCCGTTCCAGGCGCTTCAACTCCTTGCGGGCCTGTTGCTCGGCCTCCTCCGACATCTTGGCCTTGGTGATGGCTTCGCTGATCTCCTCGACCTCGGCGGCCTTCTCATCAACCTCGCCGAGCTGCTTCTGAATGGTGCGGAGTTGTTCGCGCAGAATGTACTCGCGCTGGCGTTCGTCCATGGTTTCCTTGGTCTGCTCGCCAATCTCCCGCGAGATGCGCATGACCGAGATGCGGCGGCGCAGCGCCTCCAGCACCTTGTCGAGCCGCTTGATGAGATCAAAGGTTTCCAGCACGTCCTGCTTTTCCGCCGGCGGGGTGTCCATCACGCTGGCCACCACATCGGCCAGCACTGCCGGCGAGGAGATGCTCTGGATCGCAGCCGCCACCTCGGTCGGCGCCTGGGGCAGCAGCTGCAACGCCTCCTGCGCCTGTTGACGCAAAAGGTGGCCGCGCGCCTCGACCTCGGCCGGAAAATCGCTCTCCGGATCCTCATGCACGGCCACCCGCGCTGCCAGAAACGGATAGCCGTCCAGGAACTCGACGATGCGGAAGCGGCGGGTTCCCTGGCAGACCACGTGATGAGAGCCGTCCGGCGCGGTGAGGTAGCGGAGCACGTTGGCTTCCGTCCCGATCTGGTGCAGATCATCGGGGCCGGGCGCTTCGACACCGCCGTCACGCTGCAGCACCACGCCGAGCGGCCGGTCGTTCCGGGCGGCCTCCTGCGCCGCGGCGATCGATGACTGCCGCCCCACCGACAGCGGCAAAATCACGGTGGGAAACAGCACGACGTTGCGCACCGGCAGGATGATCAGCGCGTCGGCTGGCAGGCTCGCCGCCTCCTTGACGCCGGGCTGGGCCACCGGCTTGGGAGTCTGGCCTTCTTCGTGGCCGCCGCCATGGCCTTCAGGGGCTTGGTTCCGGACAATCTTGGGGAGCGACGCGATCATGATCAGAGCTTTCCCAGGGTGAGGACGAGGCAACCGTTGACGACATCGCGTTGGCGCAGTTCGTAACGGCCAGCGGTCAGTTCGAGACGTCGCTCGAACCGGCCGTGCGGGATCTCCAGCCGGTGGATGACCGCCGCCTGGCCGGACGACGGCAGCGGGCGCACGCCGGTCACGATCAAGGTGGCATCCTCCACCGCAACCTCGATCTGCGATGGCGATACGCCCGGCAGGGCAACCAGGATCGTGATGTCGTCGCTGGTCTCATAGATATCGACCGGGGGCTCCCATGCGGGCACCTGTCGCTGCCCCGGCGCCAGCCTGAAGAACTGTCGATGCAGGCGGTCGGCGCGCTCGATCTGCTCGAACGCCTCCAACCACATCCAGGTTCGCGTATCCCGCGGTGCCATGGCGACGGGTTCCTCCCCCTTTATTCACACTCACGCAACGTGCTGAACACGACAGATGTTGCCCGGTTCCAGCGGCGATGCAAGCCGCCGGCGATAACCCTCGGCGCCGTCGATCACCGGAAGCGGCTTTTCGCGGCGCAGCAAAGGTGATACGGTGTCCCGTATTGTTCTACTGACGGTATCGCCATGGGCCGTTTGATGGCACTGGCGGATGGTGCAGCGCAACACACATAGAGAGAGGTGAGTTTGAAACGACCTCTCGAAAGGTTCTCATGAACGGCCTTCGGCACCACCAGATCGAATCCAGCGCCGACGCCGCGCCGACGCTTCTGTCGTCGCACGCGGAGTGCGTCGCCAAAGTGCGCGAGCACGTCTACGGCGCCATGCGGCTGGATCCCGAACAGGTTGCTCAGGACGACAAGTGCGAACTCGGGTGCTGGCTGCGCGGGGCTGCCGCGCGCCTGCGTCATCGGCCGGAATATTGGCGGGCGACGGTGGCGCATGCCAACTTCCACAAGTGCGCGGCGGACATCGTCCGCATGGCCAACGACGGACGGCGGATCGATGCGGAACGGGACCTTGCTTCGGGCGGGCGCCTGCGCATGGCGTCCAAGGCGCTGGTGGAGAGCGTCAGCGCATTGAAGCAGATTCTCAGGGACGAGACAGATGCCGGCCGGGACGGGACGCCCTTCGACTTTCTGCAGTGGCCCGTACGGCTTGCCATGCAATGGCAGGGCCAGGGGATACCGGGCCCGGCGGAAGGGGACCGTCGACGGGTGTGACGTCTGATCTTGACCGCGGTGGCACCACTCCCCACCCTCAAGCGGGTGCAGTGTTAGAGGGAGGGGGTTGATGACCGAGCGGTTCCGGGGCACCGACAGCTATGTGGCCACCGAAGACCTGATGGTGGCCGTGAACGCGGCGATCGCGCTGGAACGCCCGCTGCTGGTGAAGGGGGAACCGGGGACCGGCAAGACCATCCTCGCCCTTGAGATCGCGAAGGCCATCGGGGTGCCGCTGATTCAGTGGCACATCAAGTCGACCACGAAAGCGCAGCAGGGCCTCTATGAATACGATGCCGTGGCGCGGCTGCGCGATTCGCAACTGGGCGATGCCCGCGTACACGAAATCGCCAACTACATCGTCCGTGGCAAGCTGTGGGAGGCGTTCGCCGCCGATGAGCGGCCGGTGCTGCTGATCGACGAGATCGACAAGGCGGACATCGAGTTTCCCAACGACCTGCTGCTCGAACTGGACCGGATGGAGTTCCACGTCTACGAGACCAAGGCGACGGTGGTGGCGCGCCACCGTCCCATCGTAGTGATCACCTCCAACAACGAGAAGGAACTGCCGGACGCATTCCTGCGCCGCTGCTTCTTCCACTACATCCGTTTCCCGGAACGGGAGACCATGGAGCAGATCGTCGAGGTGCATTTCCCCGGCATCCACAAGCGGCTGCTGCGGGAGGCGTTGGGCGCGTTCTATCAGATCCGTGATGTGCCGGGCCTGAAGAAGAAGCCATCCACCTCGGAACTGCTGGACTGGATCAAGCTTCTCCTGGTGGAGGACATCCCGCCTGACGCCCTTCGCAGCAAGGACCAGCGCCAGCTGATCCCGCCACTGCATGGCGCCCTGCTCAAGAACGAGCAGGATGTTCATCTGTTCGAACGCCTGGCCTTCCTGGCGCGGCGGGAGGACAAGTAGGGGCCGGGAAGACAGCGAGGGCCGGTCGTGTTCATCAATTTCTTTTTCGAACTGCGCAAGGCCAAGATCCCGGTCAGCCTCCGGGAGTACCTGACCCTGATCGAGGCCATGGATGCCGGCCTCGCAGATTACAGCATCGACGATTTCTATTATCTCAGCCGATCCTGCCTGGTGAAGGACGAAAGCAACCTGGACCGGTTCGACCGGGTGTTCGGCAGCGTGTTCAAGGGCCTGGAGCCGCCGAAGGACGGCGAGACACTGGAGGTCCCGGAAGAGTGGCTGCGCAAGGTCGCCGAGCGCACGCTAACGGACGAGGAGAAAGCCCAGATCCAGGCGCTTGGCGGATGGGATCGGCTGATGGAGACGCTGCGCCAGCGCCTGGCGGAGCAGAAGGGGCGGCACCAGGGCGGCAGCAAGTGGATCGGCACCGCCGGCACCTCCCCCTTCGGAGCCTGGGGCTACAACCCGGAAGGGGTGCGCATCGGCCAGGACCGCAACCGGAACAACCGCGCTGTGAAGGTTTGGGACCGGCGAGAGTTCAAGAACCTGGATTCATCGGTGGAACTCGGCACCCGCAACATCAAGGTGGCGCTGCGCCGGTTGCGGCGGTTTGCCCGGGAAGGAGCGGCGACCCAGCTCGACCTCGGCGGCACCATCGACGCCACCGCGCGCCGCGGCTACCTCGACCTCAGGATGACGCCGGAGCGGCACAACGCGGTGAAGGTGCTGCTGTTCCTGGATGTGGGCGGCTCCATGGACCCGTTCGTGCAGGTGTGCGAGGAGCTGTTTTCCGCCGCCCGGGCCGAGTTCAAGCACCTGGAGCACTTCTATTTCCACAACATGCTGTATGAGCGGGTGTGGCGCGACAACCGCCGTCGCCGCACCGAGGCCACGGCCACCTGGGACGTGCTGCACACGTATCCGCACGACTACAAGATCGTGTTCGTCGGCGACGCCAGCATGAGCCCCTACGAGATCCTCTATCCCGGCGGCAGCGTCGAGCACTGGAACGACGAGGCGGGGCATGTGTGGCTGGAGCGGCTGCTGGCCGTCTATCCCCACGCGGTATGGCTCAACCCGATGCAGGAAGGCTGGTGGGACGCCACCGTCTCCACCCGCATGGTCCGCCAACTGCTGGGCGGGCGGATGTACCCCCTCACCCTGGACGGCCTCGACCGGGCGATGCGGGAGCTGAGCCGGTAGCTCAGTTCCCGCGCGCGGCAATTGCCGGCGTCCATTCCGGGCACGCGGTCCGATCAGCGGATCGTTGTGCCGTCGATCTTGCTCAGGAAATAGTCCTGGCCAAAGTTATTGTCCCAGTACCGGGCCCCCTGGTCCGGCCCTTCGTCGCCAATTTCGTAGTACACGGCGAACCGGAATGTGTCAGAAGCGGGATTGTAGTTCAGAGTAGGGGTGCGGAACCGCCAAATTTCGACCCCGTCCACGTCGGCGGCGACAGCTCGTACCGGGCCGACATACGAGCCTTCGACGTTGTGCCACGTCTCTCCCCCGTCGGCCGAGTACCGAACGCCCACCTGCTTATGGAACGAGAGGTTTTGGACATAGATCTCTCCCTCGAACCATGACGTCGTGAAGACGAAGCCGCCACCGGACTCGTGACCGATGCGGGCGGTCGCCTCGCGCAACATGACATTCCCGCCCACGGCACCGGCGAACGTGCCGATGGTATAGTTGGATCCACCGTTGTTGTCCCAGTGCTCCTGCCCCGGCACCTGGTAGCGAATGGCGAATTCTTCGGTCATCGGCGTCGTGCCATCACCGCCGAACACGTCATAGTTGCCGTAGTGTCCCAGAAACGCCAGCGTATGGTCGTGCCAGTCGCCGTCCGCCCCGCGGTAGTGCATCATCACCGATTTCTCGTAGGCAATGTTCTGGACCTTGACGCGGATTGTCGTCCAACTGAACGTCATGCCGGAGACGGCATAGGTCTGCCCGTAGGCGACCTGCAAACGCACCGGCTCATCAGCGGCGGCCTTGCCGACACCGGCTGTGGCGAGAATCAGGGCCAAGACCACGGCGGCTTGTCGCAAGAGTGAGATGCTCATCGCGTTTCCTCCCGTCAGGCTGCGGGTGTTTCGACCACCCGCTTGGTCGGGAGCGTAGCACTCCTGCCTGCCTGGCACAGTGACGCTGCGCACTCGACCGGCATCGCCAGCGCATCGCGTCACCCGGAACCGCTAGCCGTCGGCGTCGGCGGCCACCTGCATACGGACGATGCGGTCAGGGGTCTCCACGACACCATTGCGCCGGGGATCGCCCTTGCGGATGGCATCCACGTGCTCCATCCCGTCCACGACCCGGCCCCAGACAGTGTACTGCCCGTTGAGGTGCGGTGCCGGTGCCAGCATGATGAAGAATTGGGAATCGGCGCTGTCGGGGGCCTGGGCCCGGGCCATGCCTAAAGTTCCGCGAACGAAGGGCGTGCGGGTGAATTCCGCCGCGAGCTTCTGGCCCGATCCGCCGGTGCCGTCGCCGCGGGGATCCCCGGTCTGGGCCATAAAGCCGTCGATCACCCGATGGAAGGCGAGGCCATCGTAGAAACCGTCGCGGGTGAGTTCGCGGATGCGCGCCACATGCTGGGGGGCCAGTTCCGGGCGCATCTCGATGACGACCCGGCCGCCGTCCAGATCCAGATAGAGGGTGTTCTCCGGATCGGCGGCGTCGGCCGGGCCGGTGGCGCCACCGGCGGCCGCGAGCATTGCGCCCGCAAATGCGGCGCCCAGAATGGATGATCTCATCAGCAATCCTCCTTACGGTATGGCACGACGTCACCTTGAAGATGGGCCCCGATGGTGGCGGGAGAGCGGCGCGATGGCAACCTCGATGCACAATGATCGGCACCATGCCGTCGAGCGCTGCGGCTGGGTCACCCGGGATCCGCTTTACGTCGCCTATCACGATCACGAATGGGGCGTACCCGAATGGGACGACCGGGCCCTGTTCGAGAAACTGATTCTGGACAGCTTCCAGGCCGGCCTGTCATGGCTCACCATCCTGCGCAAGCGGGACGGCTTCCGGCGCGCTTTCCACGGTTTCGATCCCGAACGCATTGCCCGGTTCGGGCCGGACGATGTGGCCCGGCTGATGGCCGATCCCGGCATCGTCCGCAATCGCGCCAAGATCGAGGCCGCAGTTGCCGGCGCCCGCGCCTGGCTGGATTTGATGGCCAAGGACGGCGGGTTTTCCAGGTTCGTCTGGCAATTCGTGGACGGCACGCCGAAGCAGAACCGCTGGCCGAGCCTCGATCAAGTACCTGCCACCACCGCCGAATCCGAAGCCATGGCCGCGGCTCTCCGGGCGCGCGGTTTCCGTTTCGTCGGGCCCACAATCTGCTACGCCTTCATGCAGGCGGTGGGGATGGTCAACGATCACGTGACCACGTGTTTCCGTCACCCGGAACTGGATGGCCCGACCTGAAACCCAGCCGATCCGTCAGGATTCGCGGAAGGTGCGTTCCATCACGTGCAGGACCGGCTGCACCAGGTATTCGAGCAGCGTACGTTCGACGGTGCGGATGAACACTTCCGCCGGCATGCCGGGCGTCAGGACGACACCCGGGGCCCGTTCCGCCAGGACATCCGGGTCGATCTTGATGCGGGCGGTGTAGAAGCGTTGCCCCGTCCGCTCGTCGAGCAGGGCGTCGGCGGACACCATCAGCACGTCCGCCGGAAGACGATGCATGTTGCGCTGCGGAAACGATGGGAACAGCACGTGGGCCGGAAGGCCGGCATGCACGGAGTCGATGTCCTGCGGTGTGATCTGGGCCTCGATGATCAGCGCCTCGTCCTCAGGCACGATGTCGAGCACCGGGTCGCCGGGGCGAACCACACCGCCCAGGGTCTTGAAGCGCAGGTTCATCACGGTCCCGGCCACCGGCGCCACCACCGTAGTGCGGGCCAGTGTGTCCAGGCTCTCGTGGATCTGGGCCTCGACCTCGAGGCGTCCTGCCCGCACCTCCGCCAACTCCTGGTCCACTTCCTCCAACCGCTGGATCGTCAGGTTGGCGATCTGGAACCGGATCTCACCGATGGCCTCCCGCGATGAAGCGATGCGGGCTCGCAGGTCCCCTTCGGTGCCCATCAGTTCGGCTTCGGTGCGTTGGAGCGCGAGCACCCGCGCCTTGCGCTCGTAGCCTCGCTTGTACAGGCCTTCGACGTCGGCCAGTTCCTCGCGGATCAGCGCATTCTGTTGGCGGATGCTGTCCAGTTGCGTGCGGAAACCGGCAATCTGGTCCTCGAGCTGGTTGATCCGCTGGCGCAGAATGGCGGCACGGCTTTCGTCGCTGGCGCGGCGGGTCTTGAACGCGTTGATCTGTTGGTCGATGGCGGCCTGGACATCCGGATCGTCGCGGTGTGCCAGTGCCGGGTGCGCGAAATGAACGACATCGAGGCCGCTTCGCTCGGCTTCGAGCCGGGCCTCCCGGGCGGCCAGCGTCGTCAGTCGATGCGCCAAGGTATCCACCGCGGCCTTGGCCCGGACGTCTTGCATCACCACCAGCACATCGCCCGCAGCCACACGATCGCCGTCCCGGACCCGGATTTCGCTGATGATGCCGCCTTCCAGATGCTGGACGTAGCGACGGCTGCCCTCGGGGCTGACGGTGCCGGAGGCGATGGTGGCGCCGGCCAACGGCATGGTGGCAGCCCAGCCGCCGCCGATCCCGAAGAACAAGAGGACCACCAGGAGCCCGAAGCGGGCCGTTCCGGAGAGGCTCCGGCCAAGCCGCGCCGGTGCCGCGACCGGCGAGAATCGCTCGGGCTGGCGCGGTGGGGGCCCCTGGAGCGGGGCGTGGTCCGAAGCGTGGTGCCCGGTCATCGCGGCGGAGACCCGGGCATGGCGGCGGAGAGTGGTCCCCCGAAGCCGGCCGAGGCCGGCTGAAGGCTTTGCTGGACCACCATCCGCGGCCGTGGTGGCGCAGCGGCGGTGGGTGGCGAGAGCTTGGCCAGTACCTCCTCGCGAGGGCCGAACAGCCGGACTTGGCCATCCTGAAGCACGAGGAGCTTGTCGGCCGGGGCGAGAACGCGGGGGGCGTGCGTGACCAGGATGACGGTGGCGCCCCAGCCTTTGGCGTTGAGGATCGCCCGCTGCAATGCGGTCTCGCCGTCGGTATCCAGGTTGGCGTTGGGCTCGTCCAGGACGAGCAGGCGGGGCTGGCGGTAGAGCGCTCGGGCCAGGCCAATACGCTGGCGCTGCCCGCCCGAGAGCACCGAGCCGCCTTCGCCAATCTGGGTCTCGTAGCCCTGCGGCAGGCGCAGGATCAGGTCGTGAACGCCGGCGCTGACCGCCGCCGCCACCACGGCATCGGGATCGGGTTCGGGATCCAGGCGGGCGATGTTGTCGGTGACCGAGCCTGTCAGCAACTCCACATCCTGCGGCAGGTAGCCCACGAAGGGGCCGAGCTGTTCCGCCGGCCAGCGAAAAACGTCCGCCCCGTCCAGGCGGACATGGCCGCGGGTGGGCTGCCAGGTGCCGAGCAGCAGCCGGCACAGGGTGGATTTGCCGGCGGCCGAGGGGCCCAGAACGCCCAGCACCTCGCCGGGCGCAAGGGCGAAGCTGATGCCGGCCAGCACCGGCCGATCGGCGCCCGGTTGCTGGAACACCAGCTGTTCGCAGGCGAGGGCGCCGGTGGGGGCGGGCAGGGGCAGCGTCGCCGGCAGCGATGGCAGCGCGGTGAGCAGACGGTTGAGCCGTCCCCACGCATCGCGGGCGGCGATGAACGCCTTCCAGGCACCGATCGCCTGATCCACCGGCGCGAGGGCGCGCCCGAGCAGGATGGACGCGGCGATCATGCCGCCCGGGGTCAGTTCCTGCTGCAACACCAGGTAGGCACCGGCGCCGAGGATCAGGATCTGGACGAACAGGCGGAAGAACTTGGAGAAGCCGGTGAGGGCGGCGTGCCGGTCCCCGGCTTGGCGCTGCAGCCCGATGGCGTTGTCGTTCTGCCCCACCCAGGTGCGGAGAAAGCCGGGCAGCATGCCCATGGCGTGGAATACCTCGGCGTTGCGGAGCGCCGAATCCGCCTTGTGGACATTGCTGATGGCGAGTTTCTGGGCGGCCTGGACCGGGCGCCGCGCCACCGCTTCGCCGATCAGCGCGGCTAGCAACAGGATGAGCGCCGCGCCCAGGGCAATGATGCCAAGGAGCGGATGCATCAGCCAAATCACGGTAATGAAGATTGGCGTCCACGGGGAATCCAGGGCGGCATTGACACCGCTGCCGCCGATGAAGCCACGCACGCTGGCGAGATCCCGCAGGGACTGGGCATTGGGGGCGAGACCGCGCAACGCGCCCCGCATGCCCGCACTGATCAGCTCCGGCGCCAGCCGCTGCTCCAGCCAGCCGCCGACGCGGCCGAGGATGCGGCTTCGGACCATCTCCAGAAGGCCCATGACCAGGACGGCCACGCCGGCGATCAGGGTCATGAACAGCAGCGTTTCGTGATGGCCGCTGGCGAGCACGCGGTCATACGTCTGCATCATGTAGATCGGCGAGGTGAGCACCAGGAGGTTGATGCAAAAGCTGAACAGGAGCAGCCACGCCAGCCCGACGCGGCTCTCGGCCTTGAGCGCATCGAATGGCGTTCCGGCAGGGTCTCGCGGCATTGGCAGCGGCCTGGGTTTTGGGTTAATGACTCAACCGATCTTTTGGTTGTGACCGATCCAACCGGCCGCCTTGGGGGCGGCGTTACGGGCCGAAGCTTCCGCTGTAGCGACTGAATATTTGATGAATCAGCGGCAAACCGTGACCATCGGCAGAGGCCCGGCGGTTCGACCACCTGGAAGGCTCAAAGAAGGGGTTGATTAAGGCGGGCTTTGTTCCGAAGCTTGGCGGCAGCCAAAAATTTGGCAGCGATGGATTGGCAGGAGGCCAGTTCGCATAGCGTTCATGCTTGATTAACCGAGTCTCCCTTCCATTCGGCTGAGATGTTGCGTGGACCGAGTGGCGCAGTCTTTGGGGTTGGAAAAGCACCGTCTGGTCGTCGTGATCAACGAATCTTGAGGATCGTTCATGGAATTCCCCCCGCGTATTTACATGATTGGCGCCCAGAAAGCCGGCACGACAACGCTCGCCGACTTGCTGAATCAGCAGCCTACGATAATGCTGTCCTCTCCAAAAGAGCCGCACTTTTATTCAAGGCATTGGGGGCGTGGTATCGGCTGGTATCAAAAATGCTTTGATCCGTGTGACACATGCATTTTGGTGGATGCATCAACTTCTTACTCTCAAGCGCCGACCGATCTCTTCCCGAAGGCCATGGATACCAAGCCAAACCCATACCTGTGCGACGTCCCTGAGCGCATTCACTCATTAAGGCCGGATGCTAAATTTATTTATGTTCTTCGCAACCCGGCCGACAGGGCGTACTCGGCGTACTGGCATCGGGTGCGACGCGGAGAAGAACACAGGCCATTTCGGGTCGCCATGCGGGAGGTTACAGCCTACTATCGTGGGAGCGACTACATCGGTCAGCTACGAAATTACACAAAAATCTTTGATATAGAGAATTTTCATTTCATAATATTTGAGAAAATGAAGAGGGATATCGGCGCAACCGTGCAGTCCTGTTGCGATTTTCTGGAGGTCGATTTCGATCCGACTACCACCGGCCTGGGCGTGGGCGTGCCCGCCGCGGAGCAGCACAAGAACAAGTCATTTCAATACAATGGTTTTGCCAATGCTGTCGCAGGCCTGTTCCCGTCCAGGGATTCGTTCGAAGACTTTGTTGGCACGGCCAAACGTATCGTTCCGAAGGCGCTCCGTCCCTACATCGGCCGAGTGATCACCGCCGATATCCCGCCAATGGCGGATGACGATTACGCAACAATTATGGAAATGTATTCCACGCGCATCGAGCAACTTTCGGGCATGATCGATGTGGATTTGGGCGTCTGGTGGAGCCCGTCAAAGGCCACGGCCGTGCCGGCAACGTAATCGCTCCGCTGGACGAGGGCGGCCTCCGATGGTGGCGTCTCGGCTGCGCGCCGGCAGGCGTTTCGACCCGTCGCATGCCGCCGCATGCCTCCACTGCGCCTCCCCATCGACGGATAGAGGAAAGGAGGCGCGGCTGCGCAACCAACTACCCGTTGCGCAGGATGACCAGGTTGAAGAGGCCGAAGGGGGGAATGGGGTCGTTGGTGGTCACGTCGAGGGTGCTCCCGGAGAGCAGTTCGGACAGGGCGAAATCGGGCCGCCAGCCGAGCCACTTGGCGAACGGCTCCAGGCGGCGGGTCAACCACTTCTCGCTGCCGGCGGCGAAGTGGTTGCAGATCAGGATGGTGCCGCCGGGGCGGCAGACCCGCTGCATCTCGGCCAGGCAGCGCTGCGGGTCGGGAACCACCGACATCACGTGCATCGCCACCACCGCATCGAAGGCGCCGTCCACGAAGGCCAGTTGCTCGCCGTCCATCTCCGCCAGGAGATCAACGTTGGCAAGCCGTTCCTCCTCGACCCGGCGCTTGGCCACGGCCAGCATGTCGCGGCTCACGTCGATGCCGACAATGTGGATGTCGCGGCGGTAGCGCGGCAGCGAAAGCCCGGTTCCCACCCCCACCTCCAGCAGCCGGTGAACGCCGAGAGTGTTGATGCGGGCGACCGAGCGCCGCCGGCCCCAGCGGAACGCGGGTCCGAACACGAAGTCATAGAAGCCGGCATAGCGGCGGTAAGCGGCAATCACCGCCGCCACATCCATGCGGCCGCGTGGGCTATCAGTTTCGCTCATGGTGCTGATTCTCACCATCTGCCGGCCGCATACAAGGCCTTGGTCTCACGTCTGACAAACTTTAGCGAGGATAACTCGCGACGGGACCGTGGCGTTCCCAGCGACGAGCCCGCAACGCTTCATGGACGATTGCCGTCAAGCTGATATTGTTCCTCTTCAACCGTGGCGGGCTGGCGCATGGCCGGGAGCCGGATGGACTGCGACGACTGCAAAATAAGAAAACATCGGGAGGGTTGATGCATCTTCTGGCGCTCGTGGTGCGCATGATCGGCGCGGTTAATACTGTATTGGGTTATGTTTTTTCCTGGTTTTCACTGGGTATCGTGCTGGTGTGTTTCGCGGTCGTGGTGATGCGGTACGTGTTCGCCACCGGGTTCATCTGGATGCAGGACCTGTACGTGTGGCTGAACGGGCTGATGTTCATGGGCATGGCCGGCTATGCCTTGCTGAAGGATCAGCATGTCCGCGTCGATATCTTCTACCGGCCGGCACGCGTGCGCACCAAGGCCTGGATTGATCTGATCGGATTCGTCGCGTTCATCATCCCGTTCGTCTACGTCGTCATCGCCCACAGCTGGGCGTTCGTCACCCGGTCGTGGCGGTTCATGGAATCCTCGGGCAACATCGGCGGGATGCCGGGGCTCTACGTCGTCAAGAGCTTCATCATCGTGTTCGCGGTGGTGGTGGGACTGCAGGGCCTGGCGCTGGCACTCCGGAGCATCCTGGTGCTGGCGGGCCGGCAGCAGTTGTTACCGGAACATCTGCGCTACGACGAAAGCCGCTGAGGCCATGGACAGCGTGGTCATCGGCGAGGTGCTGGCGCTTTTGATGTTCTTCGGCATCATCGGGGTGCTGCTGCTGGGCTATCCGGTGGCGTTTGCCCTGGCCGGCACGTCCCTGTTCTTCGGCATGGTGGGCTGGGCGTTCGGCGCGTTCGACCCGTCCAACCTGTCCGGCATCTCCCAGCGCTATACCGGGCTGATGGTGAACGAGGTGCTGGTGGCGGTGCCCCTGTTCATCTTCATGGGAGTGATGCTGGAACGTTCCGGCATTGCCGAGAAGCTGCTGGTCACCATGGGTCGGCTGTTCGGCACCCTGCGCGGCGGGCTCGGACTCTCGGTGGTGCTGGTGGGAGCGTTGCTGGCGGCGTCCACCGGGATCGTCGGGGCCACGGTGGTCACCATGGGACTGCTGAGCCTGCCGGTGATGCTCCGGGCCGGCTACAATCAGAAGACGGCGACCGGCGTGATTTGTGCCTCCGGCACCCTGGGCCAGATCATTCCGCCTTCCACCGTGCTCATTTTCATGGGCGACATGCTGGCCGGCATCAACGCTCAGGTACAGATGGCCAAGGGCAACTTCGCCCCCACCCCGGTCTCGGTCGGCGATCTTTTCGCCGGCGCCTTCATCCCCGGCCTGATGCTGGTGAGCTTCTACATGGCCTGGGTCGCCTTCAAGGCAATCTCCGACCCCGCCAGTTGTCCGGCGCTCGCCATATCGGACGCGCAACGCCGCCGGTTGTTCCTCGATGTGCTGACCTCGCTGCTGCCGCCGATGATCCTGATCGTGGCGGTGCTGGGCTCGATCCTGGGCGGTATCGCGACGCCGACCGAGTCCGCGTCGGTGGGTGCGGTCGGGGCCATCCTGCTCACCGCCGCGCGCGGCCGATTGCGCCTGCGGCTGATGCAGGAGGTGGTGCTGGCCACGGCCACCATCACCTGCATGATCTTCGTGATCATCCTGGGGGCTTCGGTGTTCTCGGTCGTGTTCCGGATGATGGGTGGCGACAATCTGGTCGAAGAATTCCTGACCGGGTTGCCGGGTGGTGTGGTGGGCGCTGTACTGTTCGTCATGTTGTTGATGTTCGTGCTGGGCTTCATCCTGGATACGTTCGAGATCATCTTCATCGTCATCCCGATCACTGCGCCGGTCCTTCTGGCGATGGATGTGAGCCCGGTGTGGCTGGGCGTCATGGTGGGCGTCAACCTGCAGACGAGTTTCCTGACGCCGCCGTTCGGTTTCTCGCTGTTCTACCTGCGGGGCGTGGCGCCGCCGGAGGTGACGACCGGCCAGATCTACCGCGGCGTGATCCCGTTTGTGGCCTTGCAGGTCCTGGCCATGGCCTTGCTGATGATGTTCCCCGGTTTGGCCACCTGGCTGCCGGGGGTCGTGTTCGGGTGAGGCCGACGGGCCGGCGCCGGCCTGGGCCCGAGCCACGCCTCGAGTGCCCGGCTCCGGGCCCGTCGTCGGCCATCACTCAGATATTGAGGTGTCGGCGCCGCGCCTCGACGAAGGCATGATCCACGGTGTCGGTGCGCTCCCGCAGCAGTTTCAGGGCGGCCACGAAGCTCTCAGCCGTCTTCCGGGTCAGGGCATCCCTGCTGTCGCGGTGTTCGCTGATGATCGAGACAGCGGCCTCGGCGCCGGCTTCCAGGATTTCATCCGGGAAGCGGTGGACGATCACGCCATGCTGGTTTACCAGTGTGCGGAGCGCCACCGGATCGTTGGCGTAGAAGTCCGAGGCGACCTGATCGTATTCCGCCTGGCAGGCAACCTGGATGATGGCCTGAAGGTCCTTGGGCAGTGCCTGGAACTTGGCTTTGCTCACCACCAACTCGGTGGCGAGGCCCGGTTCGATGAAGCTGGGGAAGTAGTAATTCTTGGCGACCTGATAGAACCCGAGGGCGAGGTCGTTGTAGGGGCCGACAAACTCGGCTGCATCCAGGGCGCCGGACTGCAGCGCCTGAAAGATATCGCCGGCCGCCAGGTTAACCACGGTGGCGCCCAGCCGCTCCCACACTTGGCCGCCGAGGCCGGGCGTTCGGAACTTGAGGCCGCGGATATCATCGACCCCGGTGAGCTCCTTCTTGAACCAGCCGCCGGCCTGGGTCCCGGTATCGCCGGACAGGAACCCCTGGACTCCGAACTGATCGTAGATCTCGTCCCATATCTCCTGGCCGCCGTGATAGCGGACCCAGGCCGACAGTTCCCGCGACGTCATGCCGTAGGGCACGCCGGTGAAAAAGGAGAGGCCACGGCTCTTGCCTTGCCAGTAGTAGGCGGCGCCATGGCTCATCTCGGCCGCGCCTTCAATCACGGCGTCCAGGCTCTGCAGCGCCGGCACCAGCTCGCCGCCGGCGTAGACGCGAATGACCAGGCGACCGTCGGACATGGCGGTGATGCGGTCGGCCAAGCGCTGCGCACCGACACCGAGGCCGGGGAAGTTCTTCGGCCAAGTGGTGACCATCCGCCATTCGATCCGTTCCTGGGCCACGGCCGGACGCGGCAGCGTGGCGGCGGCGGCCACGGTGGCGGCGCCGGCGGCACCTGCAGCACCGGCACTTTTGATGAAGTCACGACGTTTCATGGACTGTTCCTCCCGACGAAGAAGCGAAAGCACGGTCTTGCGCCGCGCCGCCAACAGCATGCCGACGCCAGGGCGGACTTGGCAAGTTCGGGAAGTTCGGGAAGTTTGGGATCCGGGAAACTCAGGATTGGGTGGCCGGTCTGGCGGGCGAGGGCCCTTGCGCACGACGCCGCGCGAGCACGAACACGGACCGGCGCTGATCACATGAGTGGCGTCCCCTAGGGGATTCGAACCCCTGTTGCCGCCGTGAGAGGGCGGTGTCCTAGGCCTCTAGACGAAGGGGACGCTAAGAAGGTTCACACTTACCTGAAGCGGCCGGCTGGGATCAAGCCCGGATCGTGCCGGCGTTTCCGCGATCATCGTCAATGGTACAATGCGTCCAGTTCGGCACCGTAGCGTTCGCGGATGGCGTGGCGGCGGATTTTGAGGGTGGGGGTCAGCTGGTTGTTATCAATGCCGAACGGCTCCTTCGCGATCGTAAAGTGGCGCACCTTTTCGATCGCGGACAGATTGGCATTGACCCGGTTCACCGCCGCCGCCAGCGCTTGGCGGAACGCGGTATCGCCGGCGAGCGTGCCGAGGTCGGCCGGCTTGTCGGCGTCGCGCGCCCACGCGCTCATCCAGTCCGTATCGGGGACCAGCAGCGCCACAAGGTGCGGGCGGCGGTCGCCGTAGACCATGGCCTGGGCGATCTCCCGCTCCAGCGTGAGAATGCCCTCGACCCGGACCGGCGAAATGTTGTCGCCGCCCGAGATGACGATGATGTCCTTCTTGCGGTCGGTGATAATGAGATGGCCGTCGCCATCGAAGGTGCCGATATCGCCGGTATGCAGCCAGCCATCGCGCACGGTCTCCCGCGTCGCTCGGTCATTGCGCCAGTAGCCTTGCATGACCAAGCCGCCCTGCACCAGGATCTCGCCGTCATCGGCCAGGCGCACCGCCACGTCCTTGAGCGGTGGCCCCACGGTGTGGATTTTGGCCTTGCCCGGACGGTTGACGCTGATCACCGGTCCGGCCTCGGTCTGGCCGTAGCCCTGCAGCACCGGCAGGCCCAACGCCTGGAAGAACAACCCGATTTCCACGTTGAGTGCCGCCCCGCCGGAGACCAGCGCCTTGAGCCGGCCGCCGAACACGGCGCGCACCTTGCGTCGCACCAGGCGATCAAGCACCGGATCCAACAGGCGATCGCCAAGGCTCAAGGACTTTGGATCGTGATAGCGCCGACGGCCGAGATCGAGCGCCCGCTCGAACAGTCGCTGTTTCAGTGGTGATGCACGACGGACCCCTCGGGTGATGCGCTGGTGCAGGGATTCATAGAGCCGTGGCACCGCGGTCATGATCGTCGGTCGTGCCACCAGCATGTCGGCGGCCAAGGTCTCCACCCCTTCGGCATAATAAATCTGAGCTCCGATGGCGATGGGGAAGAACTGTCCGGCCGTGTGCTCGTAGGAATGCGACAGCGGCAGGTAGGAGAGATAGACCTCATCGGCAAGACCGAGAGGCGCCAACGCATCATATGCCCCGGCGCAGTTATGCAACAGCGCACCGTGATGCAGCATGACCCCCTTGGGCGTGCCACCCGTGCCCGAGGTGTAGATCAGGCAGGCGAGATCTTGCGACGACAGACGCGGCACCATCGCCGCCACATCGTCATCATGGGCAGTCCCCCTCACCAGCACCTCGCCCCAGTCCAGGATCTCCCCATTGATGCGCTGCTGACGCGGGATCGGCTCCATCGTGACCACGAAGCGAGCGTCGGTTGCGCGTAGTACCGCCGGCAGCAGGCGTCGCCCCAGCCGTTCCGACGACAGGATGACTCCCCGGGCGCCGCTGTCATCCAGAATGTGCTGATGATCCGCTTCGGTGTTGGTCGTGTAAGCCGGTACGGTGACGGCGCCGGCAGTCATGATGGCGAGGTCCGCGATCAGCCATTCCGGACGGTTCTCTGAACACAGCACGATTCGATCGCCGGGTTCGACGCCGAGGGCGCGGAGTCCGCGGGCCAACGTGGTCACCTGGTTCGCCACCTCGGTCCAGGTGAGGGGCGCGAAGGTACCGTCCCGTTTTGCCGACAGGAACGGGCGGTCGCCGAAGCGCTCGGCCTGGGAGAAGAACAGGGCGACTAGGTTCGGCCAGCGTGCGGGGGTCATGTCATCTCCTTGGCAGGCTTGGGACGGGCAACCGACACGTGGGGCGCCGCGGCCTTGTGGTCACAGCGTGCGCGGCCCAATATACGGTCAAGTCAAGCAAGGAGGAACACAGTGGGCGACACCAAGGCCGTGGCGCGACCGGTGGAGACCGGTCCCGCCAACGTACCGGCATGGGACCTCAGCGATCTTTACGCCGCACCGGACGATCCGGCCCTGGCCGCCGACCTGGATACGGCCCGGCGCGAGTCCGAGTCTTTTCATGCGGCCTATGCCGGCCGCCTGGCCCTCTTGTCGGGTGAAGACCTCGGCGCGGCCATTGCGCGCTACGAGGCGATCATGGAACGGCTGCAACGCGCGCTGTCCTATGCTCAGTTGTACTTCGCGGAAGATATGGCTGATCCGGAGCGCGGCCGCTTTCAACAGACCATCCAGGAACAGTATAACGCCATAACGGTTGAGACGCTGTTTTTCACCCTGGAACTCAACCGCCTCGACGACACTGTTCTGTCGGCCCAGATGAACCATCCGTCGGCAGCGCATTACCATGCCTGGATCCGCGATCAGCGGGTGTTCCGCCCACACCAGCTCTCCGACGACATCGAAGCGATCCTGCATGAGAAGGGTGTGACCGGCCGCAATGCCTGGATCCGGTTGTTCGAGCAGACGCTGGCACGGATGCGTTGTCCCCTCGACGGCGTCGACCGGAGCCTGACCGACCTGCTCAACATGATGTCGCACAGCGACGCGAAGCGGCGGCAGGCCGCGGCTCAGGCGCTCGGTGCCGGACTTGGCGAGCGGATCGAACTCCTCGCCCTGATCACCAACACCCTGGCCAAAGACAAGGAAATCGAGGACCGCTACCGCCGCTATCCGACGCCCGTCTCCCACCGCAACTTGTCCAACCGGGTGGAAGACCAGGTGGTCGAAGCCCTGGTGACGGCGATCCAGTCGGCCTACGACGCCCTGGCCCACCGCTATTATCGCCTCAAGGCCCGCTGGTTCGGGGCAGAACAGCTGGACTACTGGGATCGCAATGCGCCGCTTCCGGGCCGGGCGGAGCGGCAATTCACCTGGGCCGAAGCCGAGGACACCGTTTTGCAGGCGTTCCGCCGCTTCCACCCCACCATGGCGGACGTCGCCAAGCCGTTCTTTGCCCGGCGCTGGATCGATGCCCTGCCGCGGCCGGGCAAGGAGCCGGGTGCTTTCTCGCACCCAACGGTGCCGTCGGTTCACCCGTACATTCTGCTCAATTTCTACGGACGGCCACGCGATGTCACCACCTTGGCCCACGAACTCGGCCACGGCGTCCACCAGCAACTGGCCGCCCGGCAAGGTGCCCTGATGGCGGACACGCCCCTGACCCTGGCCGAGACCGCATCGGTGTTCGGTGAGATGTTGGTGTTTCGAGCGGTCCTGGACGGCGAAACCGATCCGGACCAGCGCCGCCGCCTGCTCGCCGCCAAGGTGGAGGACATGCTCAACACCGTGGTCCGGCAGATCGCATTCTATGAGTTTGAGCGGCTGGTCCATGAAGAGCGTCGGGAAGGGGAGCTTGCGCCGCAGCGCCTGGGCGAGATCTGGTTACAGGTGCAGCGCGCCAGCCTGGGGCCCGCCATCCGGTTTCATGACGAATACCGGTACTTCTGGTCATACATCCCGCACTTCATTCATTCCCCGTTCTATGTTTATGCGTATGCGTTCGGGGACTGTCTGGTCAACGCACTCTATAATGTCTATCGTAATGGATTCGAGCGGTTCGAGGATCATTACATCGACATGTTGCAGGCGGGCGGCACGCGCGGTCATCACGACCTGCTGCAGCCCTTCGGCCTGGACGCCCGCGACCCGCAGTTCTGGCGCGGTGGTTTGGACGTGATCGTCGGTCTGATCGACGAGCTGGAATCCCTCAGCTGAGGAAGACCGCGGAACTCGGACTTTTCGCGCCGCCGCTGGCCCCCATATCAGGGTCGGTAGCACCGCGCCCGGAGGCCCGGTGCGGGCATCACTGAAGCCGGGAGACATCATGCCGGAAAACGGGTCGGTTCCGACCAGACCACGCGACTTGGAGCGGGCGACGTTCGGCGGTCGGTTCATGCGCTACGCCCGGGTCGGGTCGGCGATGGGCACGGCGGCGGCGCGGTTCGCCGGGGGACGCTTCCTCGGTATCGCCATTGACAACCCTCAGCACGCCGCGGAACTGACCGCAGCGTTGGGCGGTCTCAAGGGGCCGCTGATGAAGGTGGCGCAGATCGCTTCCACAGTGCCGGATGTGCTGCCCGAAGCCTACGCGCAGCAACTGTCCCAACTGCAGTCGAATGCACCGCCGATGGGTTGGGCGTTCGTCAAGCGCCGGATGTCCACGGAACTGGGCCCCGACTGGCAGCAGCGTTTCGCCGACTTCGAGCGCGAAGCGGCGGCGGCCGCTTCGTTGGGGCAGGTTCACCGCGCCACCGCCTTGGACGGCCGGTTGCTGGCCTGCAAGCTGCAGTACCCGGACATGGCCTCGGCTGTGGAGGCGGACCTGCGGCAGTTATGGATCGTGTTCTCCATCTATCGCCGGTACGACAAGGCGATCGACCCGCGCGAGGTTCATGCGGAACTGGCGGAACGCCTGCGCGAGGAACTGGACTATGCCCGGGAAGCGCGGCACATGGGCCTCTATGCCCGGATGCTGGCCGACGAACCCGGCGTCCATGTACCGGAACCGGTTCCGGCGTTGTGCACGGACCGGCTTCTGACCATGACGTGGCTGTCAGGCGAGCCAATCCTGCGCTACGTCGACCGCCATTTGGATGACCGCAATACGGTGGCGGTCAACATGTTTCGAGC
This sequence comes from Rhodospirillales bacterium, assembly GCA_007695045.1. Taxonomy (GTDB): domain Bacteria; phylum Pseudomonadota; class Alphaproteobacteria; order Rhodospirillales; family Defluviicoccaceae; genus REEP01. The sequence goes on from REEP01000079.1 coordinate 41,684, forward strand.
TTGGTATGTGCCGCTGTATCAATGCGGGGTCATCCACGGTGATCCGCACCTCGGCAACTATACCGTGCGCCCGGACGGCACGATCAACCTTCTGGATTTCGGCTGCGTCCGAGTGTTCAAACCGTCCTTCGTCCGGGCGGTGATTGACCTCTACCGGGCACTCTGCCACGACGATCAGGACCTGGCGGTCCACGCCTACCAGACCTGGGGCTTCCGCAACCTCAACCGCGACATGATCGAGATCCTCAATCAGTGGGCCCGGTTTCTTTACCGCCCGCTGATGGAGGACAAGGTGCAGCGCATCCAGGACGACGGCGGTACCCAGTACGGGGCGAAGGTGGCGGCTAAGGTCCACCAGGATCTGCGGCGCCTGGGCGGCGTCACCCCGCCCCGGGAATTCGTGCTGATGGACCGGGCGGCGATTGGGCTGGGCGGCGTGTTCACGCGCCTGCGTGCCGAGATCAACTGGCACCGAATGTTCCATGCGTTGATTGAGGACTTCGACGAAGAGGCCCTGCGGCGCCGTCAGGCGGAAGCATTGTCGGCCTTCGAACTGCCATTTCCTGGATAATCGACCGGCCCCCGCGGAACAAACGGGGGCCTTCGCCGTCAGGCGCAGAGCTGGATCGGCGCTTCCGCGTGACGATAACGCACTTCGGCCAAGGCCATGGCAGCCTGACGAGCCTGCGCATAGGTGCCAGCATGGCAGAAGGTGGTACCGTCCGGCATCCGGAAATACCAAAGCCGGTATCCCCGCGGCTTGCGCCGGTGCGCCCATTCGTATCGCATGGTGCTGATCTGGATATAGTGGGTCATCTTCGCTGTTTCCCCAACCGATCGTATCGTGCCCGATTTTGCACCCATATGGGTTACGAGTCTACGTCAGATCGTCCCAGCCTCGCTCTCGTTCTTCCGCGGCTCACGCTGCCGGCTGAGTGCGGTGGTCATCCCGGCCACCCGCTCTACGGCAACATCGTGTTGCGGAAGGTCGTTCCAAGCCATCCCGTGACCGTTCCCGACGCCGCAATGGACGCTGCTATACCATGCAATTGTCGATGCGGGGCCCTGTGATTTCAAGCCACATCCGTGGGTTTACAACCACAACATCAACGATATCAGAAGGTTAAGGCAGAAGGCGATCCCCGCTTGGGACCGATTTTACCCCCTGCCCGGGCAGGGCCTCTCGCGCGCTGACATCGCCCACGCGATGGCCTGTTGATTTCACAAAGATTTTCGGTGCGAATCAGCGCCGATGCCAGGGCCGTCCGTCCGGGGAATGGCGCCGCGAGAGACTGCGGGAGGCGGCATCGGGGACTCGATCGTTTGTGATGGTCGGGGGTACACGCCTGGAAGCTGCCTGGATTCGGACGGGTGCGCCCGTTGACGCGCACGATAACGCCGCCGGTTCTGGTGCTGCCGACGTGCGGCCACGTTCCGTACCGGGAGCGGCCCGAGGTGACCCTCGGGGCCTGTTCCACGGATATCGCCGAGCAGGCCCCGGGGTGACATCGGTCAACGGTGGCTGACGGCGGCCCACCGGGAAGCCGGGCGGCGCGGTGAGAAAACCTGCGCCCGGCCCCCCCTTCGGTGCGGGTGACGAGGGGGCAGCCCCGACCCTTATTCCGCCGCCACCGGCACTCGCCTTCGCCCGAACAGACGCTGGATCAGATACATGGCGATGCCGATCGCGATCCCGACCAGATCGGTGACGGCCCCACCCGTGATCATGAACATCGCCCCCGCCAGCATGACCGCCCGGAACAGCATGCTGAGATGGCCGAAGAAGTAGCCCTGCACGGCGGCCGCCAGCAAGCCGACGCCGACGGTGGCCGTCAGCGCCACCTGGAGAATCCTGAGCCAGCCGGGAATAACCACCCCGAACATGGTCAGGTCGGGTGTGGGTTCCAGAAGAATGGCCGGGCTGTAGAAGAAGATGAAGGGGACGATGAACGCCGCCAGCCCGATCTTGAACGCCGACACGGCCGTGCGCATGGGCTCAGCCCCGGAGATGGCTGCGCCGGCGTAGGCTGCCAGGGCCACCGGCGGCGTGATGGCCGAAACCACCGCGTAGTAGAACACGAAGAAGTGGGCGATCAACGGCGGGATGCCCAATTGTTGCAGGCCCGGCGCCACCACCGAGGCGGCCACCGCGTAGGCCGCCGTGGTCGGCATGCCCATCCCCAGCATGATGGAGATGAGCATGGCGAACACCAGCGCCAGCAACTGGCTGTGTGCGGCCACCCCCAGCAGCAGGGACGAAAAGCGCGCGCCGACGCCGGTGAGGGCGATGACGCCGACGATGATGCCGGCACACGCGCACACGGCGATGATTTGGATCGACATGCGCGCGCCCAGTTCCAGCGCCCGCACGACGGCCCGCGGCCCCATGCGATACGGGGTGAGCCAACTCACCACCATCGCACTCATCAAGGCGAGGGTCCCGGCGCGGATGACCGAGTAGCCGAGGAACAGCGCCCCGATCAGGATGATCACCGGCAGGAACAGGTAAACCTGTTTTGCGAGCTTGCGGAATTCCGGCAGTTCGTCCTCGCGCATGCCGCGGAGGCCCAGCTTCAGCGCCTCCAAATCGACCATGATCAGGACCGAAACGAAGTACAGCACCGCCGGAATGATCGCCGCGACGATCAGGTCCGTGTACGGAATGCCCGTGATTTCGGCCATGATGAAGGCACCGGCGCCCATGATCGGCGGCATGATCTGCCCGCCGGTGGACGCGGTGGCCTCGATCGCACCCGCCGTCTGCGGCCGGTAGCCGACCCGCTTCATCAGCGGAATTGTGAGGCTGCCGGTGGCGACCACGTTGCCGGCGGAGGTGCCGTTGATCATGCCCATTAGGCCGGAAGCGAACACCGCCACCTTGGCGGGGCCGCCGCGGGTGCGGCCGGCCGCGGCGAACGCAAAGTTCACGAAATAGTCGCCGACCTTGGATGCCTGGAGAAACGCGGCAAAAGCAATGAACAGGATGATGTAGGTGCTGGACACCGCGACGGGTGCGCCGAGGATGCCGTTGTCGGTGTAGATGTAGGTGAAAAACCGGCCGGCACTGTAGCCGGCATGATTGAGGAAACCGGGCAGCCAGGGCCCGACGAAGGAGTAGATGATGAAGATGATCGAGATGGCCACCAGTGCCATGCCGGCCGAGCGACGCGTCAACTCGATGATCAGCAACGTGCCGGCAATCGCCGCCCACATGTCGGGCGGCAGCGCCATGACTCCGGCCCGGAAGCGCCAGACCTCGAGATTGAAGAGAAGGTAACTAGCGACGGCGATGGCACCGCCGATCAGCACCCAGTCGAACCAGTTGATGCTGCGCCCGTTGCTCCGGAACACCCAGGAGGAGACCACCGCGACCGCCATCGACATCGTCAACGGAATGCCGAAAGTCTCGAACACCCAGGGGGGCGGATAGGCCGCACCCATCTGGTGCCGGTACCAGTAGGCGATGACAAGGCAGCCCAGCGCCCACAACAGGCCCGCTGCCGAGACCAGTAGCGCGGCCCCTTGCACCAGATCGAAGCGTTTGATCGGTGCGTCCGTGTCCACCCGCATGGCGGCCACCAGCGCAAATCCGATGCACAGGGCGCCGGCGACATGGAGGATACGGTACGCCCAGGTTTCCAGCGGAAACAGATTCAGGCTGATCAGGTGCGCTGCGGTGAAAGCCGCGCAGGCCCAGAACAGCAGGTGTTTCTGCCAACCGACGAGGCTACGCTCGTTACTGGCCACAGGTTCGTCGTCGATGCCTTGGGCGATTACGCGAGTGTCAGAGTCGACCGATGACACGGACATCGGGGTTCCATCCCTTTACCTTTCGCGGTCTCGGGGCCGCGATTCATGCGTGGCGTCAAGCTGATGACGGCGCCACACCGTCGTCCCAGACTGATGGACCCTGCGCCCCCCAAGAGAGAAAGCGCAGGGACCGAAGCCAAGCCTTCAGTCGGCCACGGGGGGCCGTGGTGGTCAGAAGGGTCGTTTATCTATCCCCTGAGTTCGTCAGGGATCTCGTAGCCGTTTTCTTCGAACCAGCGGACTGCGCCCGGATGAAACGGCAGGAAGGTATTGTGGATGTAGTTCTCCGGGAGCGTTTCAGCCGATGCACTGTGGATCGACATCATTCGCTCATGCTCGGTCATGGCGATGCGGGTCATTTCATAAACGAGGCTTTCCGGCATGTCGCTCGAGGTGATGAAGAAGTTCCACATGGCGACGGTCTCGATCGGTTCGGTCTGGCCGCTGTAGGTCCCGGGCTCGATGGTGAACGGTGCCAGCGACGGAAACTCTTCCAGAAGTGTCGGAATCTGGTCTTCCGACGGCCCGTATACCACACCGTCGACCTGCGCCAGGATCTGGCTGAAGGCCGCGATCGGCACGCCGGCGGCGAAACCGAACCCATCGATCAGGCCGTCCTGAAGCTGTCCGGCGAGATCGGCCGCACCGCCGAAGCGCGCGGTCACGGGGATGTCCAGGGCATCCATGATGCGGGGCCAGTACGTTCCGGGGGTGCCGCCGGCGGGACCGACGCCGAAGGTTTTGCCGGCGAGTTGATCGAGCGAGGTGACGCCGGAGCGCGCAAGCGCGATGGCATGAAACGGCGTCTGGTACATCGGGAACATGGCACGAAGCTTGTCATGTCTGACACCCGGCATCAGCGGGCTTTCGCCGACCCAGGCCTCGTAGGCCGGACCCATGGTCACCATGCCGAACTGATGCTGCCCGGTCTGAACCAGGGTGGCGTTCTGAACCGGGCCCCCGGTGACCTCACCGCCGCCATTGATGCCCAGTTCCTCGGACACCAAGTTGGCGAACCCGGCGCCGTAAACGAAGTAGGTGCCGCCTTGGCTGGCGGTGCCGACGGTGAACGAGGCCGGCCAGCCGGTGCGGTCCTGGGCCATAGAGGCGGTGGCAACCAAGGCCACGCAGGCGACGGCCATCGTCGCCGTGCGGAGAATGCGAACTGACATTACGATAAGTCCTCCCAGAGTGTTTGGACGGTTCCAGTGATCTTGGGTGCGCCTCGGCCCGGATTGAACACCGGTGCCGACGCCCGCCCATTCGGAGCAGCCCCCCGGTCTGCCGTTATCACATTATGGCAAAGCCGGGATCGGGTGGCCAGCGCGATTAATCCCCTGGCTCGTCAGGAAACGCGCAAAAATATCAAAGCCTTCCCCCGCATGGGGTGCCATTGGGACCGGTTGGTCGCCGGCATTACCCCGGCTGTAGCCGATTGGACGTGTACGCGCAGCGTCACGTTGCGGACGGTCCGGCAAACCTGGCGGCGGCAGACCGCTCGCCAATACCCTTCGCGCCCCCTGGAGTTTAGGAACTCGTCCCTGTAAGCAACCAACGCGTTTGCCTCCATACTATGCTGCGTCTGCGAACATGAGCTGCACGTGCGAACACGAAAGGATGCTCCCATCATGCGTCATATTATCGGACTGCTCGAACAGAAGCGGGCCCTGGCCCGTCAGGGCGGCGGCCAAAAGCGGATCGATGCCCAGCACCAGCGCGGCAAACTCACCGCCCGCGAACGTATCGAAGTGTTGTTCGACCCGGATTCCTTCGAGGAATGGGACATGTTCGTGGAGCACCGGTGCATCGATTTCGGCATGGAGAAGGAGCAGATCCCGGGCGATGGCGTCGTTACCGGCTTCGGCACGGTGAATGGCCGGCCCGTATTCGTCTACAGCCAGGACTTCACGGTATTCGGCGGCAGCCTCTCGGAAGCGCATGCCGAGAAAATTTGCAAGGTTATGGATCAGGCGATGAGGGTTGGCGCTCCGGTGGTGGGCATCAACGACTCCGGCGGTGCCCGTATCCAGGAAGGCGTGGCCTCCCTCGCGGGGTATGCCGAGGTTTTTCAGCGCAACGTGGATGCCTCCGGCGTGATCCCGCAGATATCGGTTATCATGGGCCCGTGCGCCGGCGGCGCGGTGTATTCGCCCGCGCTCACCGACTTCATCTTCATGGTGAAGGAGACGGCGCACATGTACGTTACCGGCCCCGACGTACTGCGTACGGTGACGCACGAGACGATCAACCATCAGGACCTGGGCGGTGCCAAGGTGCATACGACCATGTCGGGCGTGGCCGATCGCGCGTTCGAGAACGATGTGGAGGCGCTCCTGTATGTGCGCCGGCTGATCAACTTCCTGCCCTTGTCCAACCGCTCCGAGCCGCCGGTTCGCCCCACCACCGATAGTCTCGACCGGGTGGAGCCGTCGCTCAACACCCTGGTCCCAGACAACCCGAACATGCCCTACGACATTAAGGAGCTCATCCTGAAGGTCGTCGACGAAAGCCTGTTCTTCGAGATCAAGCCCGACTTTGCGCCCAACCTGGTGGTGGGCTTCGGACACTTCAACGGGGCCACCACCGGTATTGTGGCCAACCAGCCGACGGTGCTGGCCGGCTGCCTGGACATCGATGCATCCGTCAAGGGGGCCCGGTTCGTCCGCTTCTGCGATGCGTTCAACATCCCCATCGTCACCTTCCTCGACGTGCCCGGTTTCCTTCCCGGGGTAGCCCAGGAGCATGCCGGCATCATCCGCCACGGCGCCAAGCTGCTGTTTGCCTACGCCGAAGCCACCGTACCCAAAGTCACCGTGATCACGCGAAAAGGCTACGGCGGCGCTTATGTCGTCATGGGATCGAAACACCTGCGAGCCGACATCAACTACGCTTGGCCCAGCGCCGAGGTTGCCGTGATGGGAGCCAAAGGCGCGGTTGAGATCCTGTACCGTGGCGACATCCAGACCGAAGCGGAGTTGGAAGCGCGTATCGCGGCCTATCGCGACGCGTTTGCCAATCCCTTCGGCGCCGCCCGGCGCGGTTTCATCGACGACGTGATCATGCCGCAGAGTACCCGCCGACGGCTTTGCAAGGCACTGACGATGCTGCGCAACAAGGACGTCGCGGCGCCTCACCGCAAGCATGCCAACCCACCCCTTTGATCGGATGTGATCCGCCATGTTCAATAAAATCCTGATCGCCAATCGCGGTGAGATCGTCCTGCGCATCGCCCGCACCGCCAAGCGTCTCGGCATTCCCACCGTCGCCGTGTACTCGGATGCCGACGCGTATGCCCGGCATGTCTCGGCCTGCGACGAAGCTGTTCGTCTCGGGCCGCCACCGGTGCGCGAGAGCTACCTGGCCACCGACAAGATCATCGCCGCCTGCAAGCGACTGGGCGTCGACGCCGTCCACCCCGGCTATGGCTTTCTCTCCGAGAACGCCGAGTTCGCAAAGACTCTGGCCCAGCATGGTATCACCTTCATCGGCCCCGACCCGGAGGTGGTGGCCTTGATGGGGGACAAGATCATGGCCAACCGCTCGGCCAAGGCGGCCGGCGTGCCCACCGTCCCCGGCCACTGGGAGCCGATCGCCAGCGCCGACGAGGCCGTGGCGATCGGCCTCGAGATCGGGCTTCCGGTGATGCTCAAGGCGGCAGCCGGCGGCGGCGGCAAGGGCATCCGGATTGCCCGCACCGAATCGGACCTGCGCGACGCCTTCCGCCTCGCCCGGTCGGAAGCGCAGTCCGCCTTCGGCGATGACCGGGTGTTCATCGAGAAGTTCATCATCCGTCCCCGCCACATCGAGATCCAGGTGCTGGGCGACCGCCACGGCAACGTCATCCACCTTGGCGAACGCGAATGCTCGATCCAGCGCCGCCACCAGAAAGTGATCGAAGAGGCGCCGTCACCGTTTGTCGACGAAGAAATGCGCCAAGCCATGGGCGGCAGCGCCGTCGCTTTGTCCAAATCAGTGGGCTACAGTTCTGCGGGCACGGTCGAATTGATCGTTGGCCAGGATCGCAGCTTCTACTTCCTTGAGATGAACACCCGTCTTCAGGTTGAGCACTCGGTCACCGAGTACATCAACGACATCGACATCGTCGAGTGGATGATCCGGATTGCCGCCGGCGAGGAACTGGATCGAACGCAGGACGATGTGCGTCTCAACGGATGGTCGGTGGAAGCGCGAATTTATGCGGAAGATCCCAACCGCAACTTCATGCCTTCCATCGGTCGCCTTGTCCGTTGTCGCATGCCGGAGGACACTGACCAACTCCGAGTGGACAGCGGCGTCTACGAAGGCAGCGAAATCTCCCACTACTACGACCCGATGATCGCCAAGGTGACGAGCTGGGATCTCAATCGCGACAGCGCCATCACCCGGATCCGGCGGGCTCTGGACGAGATCTACATCAAGGGGGTCACCCACAATGTGGAGTTTGTGGCCACGTTGATGGCGAACCCCAGGTTCCTCGCCGGGGATATCAGCACCAGCTTCATCGAGGAGGAATACCCCGACGGCTTCGTGCCCGCCTCGCTGCAGGACAGTGAGGTGGAGGCGGTCATCGCCGCCGCCGTCCTGATGCATCTCCGCTATCTCCACCGCATGGCCCACGTCACCGGCGCCCTGCCCGGCTACCGTCGCCAGATCGGCCATGACTGGGTGGTCGTCGTCGACGGGGCGCATTATCCTGTGTCGGTGACACCGGTGGCCGGACGCGGCCCGGAGGAAGGGTTCGACATTGATGTGAGCGGCCACCTGCTGTCGGTGCACAGTGACTGGCAGGTGGGAGACCCGGTGCTGCGCTGCACCGTCAACGCGAAGCCGCAGCGGTTCACGGTGGAGCGCAATGGGCTCGGCTACCGGCTGCACCACATGGGGGCGGAAACGGACGTGGTCGTCTACCGTACCTCGGTGGCCGCACTGGCCAAGCTGATGCCGGAACGCAAGGCGCCAGATATGTCCAAGTACCTTTTGTCGCCGATGCCCGGGATGCTCAAGTCCATGGCCCGGGAAGAGGGAGAGAAGGTCGGATTGGGGGACGAGATCGCCGTGGTCGAGGCCATGAAGATGGAGAACATCATTCGTGCCGATACCGCCGGCACCATCGCCAAGTTCCACGTCAAGCCGGGAGAACCGCTCTCCGTGGGTCAGATCATCGCGGAATTTGCCTGACCAATCCCTGGGGCTGGCCTATTTCGCGGGCGCTGTGGCCACGATCGGATCCAGTGGCAGAGTGCGGGCGGCATCGCCGTGGTCGAGAGCCCACGGCGGGTCAGGGGCTGCGGCGAATACCCGCCGGAGCCCCTCGCCCCAGTGGCGGCAGAGCTGGTTGAAGTAAGGATCGTCGTCCTGCACCCGTTGGTGGGTCGCGACCCGAAACGCGTTGGTCCGATACATGACGAGGTCGATGGGCGGTGCCACGGAAATGTTGGCCTTGATGGTGGAATCGAACGAGACCAGGGCACATTTGGCCGTTTCCACCAGGCCCACTTCCGGCGTCAATACCCGTTCCAGGATCGGCTTGCCGTATTTTGTCTCACCCAGTTGGAAGTAGGGTGTGTCCTCGCTGCTTTCGATGAAATTGCCGGCGGCGTATACCAGGAACAGACGGTGCGGTTCGCCACGGATCTGGCCGCCGACGATGAAAGAGGCGCTGAACTCGCTGCCGTGCGCCTTGAAGTAAGCACCGTCACGATCATACACCACCCGGACCAGCTTGCCCACCAGCTGGGCCGCATCGAACATCGACGGAACCTTGGCCAGGCTGCGGCTGGGATCGTCGGTGGCGATACCGCGATCCAGCATGCTGATCACTTCCTGGGTGATGGCCAGATTGCCGGCCGTCAGAACGATGATCACCCGGTCACCGGGTTGTTCGAACACGAACACTTTGCGATAGACCGCGACACTGTCGACGCCGGCATTTGTACGGGAATCCGCCGCGAACACGAGGCCGGCGGCCACTCGGATGCCGAGACAATAGGTCATACAGGATCCCTTATCTTTGCGGTCGCTGCGGTCGTTCCCGCGGGTGCCTTCGCGGGCTCTACTCGTTCAAGACCTGAACCCGCACCGTCATTTCTTCAAGGCCGCCACCACGCCGGATGCCGCGCACCGGGCACGCGCCTTCGTAGTCCATGGCTACGGCCAGACGCACGTAGGCATCGGTGGCGCAGACACCGTTGGAGGCATCGAACGACACCCAGCCGAGATCTTCAACGTAGGCTTCGGCCCACGCGTGGCTGGCGACACCGGCTCCGACCTCTCCGGCTTCCTCGCCTTCGGAGAACAGGTAGCCGCTGACGTAGCGGGCTGGAAGGCCAAGCACCCGACAACCGGCGATGAACAGATGCGCATGGTCCTGGCAGACGCCATAGCCATGCGTGAGTGCCTCGCCGGCGGTGCCATGAACGTGGGTCGAGCCCGACTGGTAGGCGACACGGTCGCGGATCGCCCACATCAGGTTGTGCAGCGTCGCAACCTGGCCTTCGTCCGACGCCCGTTCCGCAATCGGCGCGACAAACTCACGGATGCCGTCGTCGAGTCGGGTATAGCGGGTCTCCCTGAGGAACATCAGCGGCGGCAGGCCGTCGTGCGGCGGCAGCACGCCCGTGGTGTCCATGGTCTCCACCTCGCCCCGCACCAGCACCGCCACTTCTTCGTGCAGGCCGTCCTGCACCGACACGTGGGCCAAGTTGCCGAAACCGTCGGTCCAGCTTCGAAGTTTGCCGGGGGTGGACACCGTCCAGGAGCGGACCAGCTGGGCATGATCCGGGCGGGGCGTCAGCCTCAGATACTGGATGCTGTGCCGGGCCGGCTCCTCGAACCGATAATGGGTCTCGTGCGCGATTGTCAGTTTCATCACACCATCATGAACTCGTGACCGATTTTGCCGTGCAACTCGTTATTGCGAACCACGAAGTCGTTGAGGTAGCGGCGGATGTCGGAGCGCAGGATGCTGTCGATCCGACTGTGGCGCATGCGTGCCTGCATCTGTTCGGCAAGTCGGGTGCACGGCGCGTCACGCCGCAGGTTGACGAGGATGCGTGCCACCTCGCTGACGCAGGCGGTCAAGGACCGCGGCATGTCGGCGCGCAGGACCAGCAGTTCGGCCACCTTGCGCGGCTCGATAATGCCTGAGTAGACCTCGCGGTAAGCCTTGAATGCGGCGAAAGCCCTGAGCAGGGATCCCCAGCGATAGTAATCCTCCGCCGCCATCGGCTTGGTGCCGTTGGGGGTGAGCAGGGTCCACTTCACCGAAAGCAGGCGCGCGGTGTTGTCGGCCCGCTCGATGAAGGTGCCGAGCCGGCAGAAGGTGAAGGCCTGGCCGCGCCGCATGGTGCCGTAGATGGCACCCCGGAACAGGTGCGACCGTTCCTTCACCCAATCGAAGATCTCCGGGAAGCCCTGGTCCACGATCCTGGGATAGGACAGGTTCTCGATATCGATGTACGACTGGTTGAGGCTCTCCCAGACTTCCGAAGTCAGGTCCTGCCGCGTGGCCCGCGCGTTGTCCCGGGCCCGGCGGATGTTGCTGCGGATGCTGTTGGGATTATCCGGATCGAGGGCCACGAAGTGAATGACGTTGGCGGACGTCACCTCGCCATGTCGGGCGAGAAAATCGTCGCGACCGCCGACGATGTCGATGGGCGCTTCCCACTGTCGGACACCGTTGCGGTCGGAGGCCGGCAACAGCGACATGTGATAGGTGCTGGCCAGCAGCCGCGCCATGTTCTCGGCACGTTCCACATAGCGGGCCATCCAATAGATGTTGTTGGCGGTGCGTCCCAGCATGATGTCAGCCCTCGAGCACCCAGGTATCCTTCGTCCCTCCGCCCTGGGACGAGTTGACCACCAGCGATCCGTCACGCAGCGCAACCCGGGTCAAGCCCCCCGGCACCGCCGTCGTCGTCTCCCCGGTCAGGACGTAGGGCCGCAAGTCCACGTGACGGGAGACCAACTCCCCATTGATCAGGGTCGGGCACGTGGACAGCTTGAGGGTCGGCTGGGCGATGAAGCTCTCGGGGCTGGCCAAAATCTTGGTCCGAAAGGCGCTGCGCTGCTCGGCGGTGCTGAACGGGCCCACCAGCATGCCGTAGCCGCCGGCCCCCGCCACTTCCTTCACCACCAACTCCTCCAGATGGTCCAGGACATAGGCGCAATCGTCCGGGTTGCGCAGGGCGTATGTCGGCACATTGTTCAGGATCGGTTTTTCGCCCAGATAGAACGCGATCATGTCCGGCACGTAGGCGTAGACCGCCTTGTCGTCCGCGATACCCGTGCCGACGGCGTTGGCCAGGGTTACTCGCCCGTTGCGCGCCACCGACAAGAGGCCAGGCACCCCCAGTGTCGAATAGGCGTTGAACGCCAGCGGATCGATGAAATCGTCGTCGATGCGGCGATAGATCACATGGACCCGCTGGGGCCCCTCGGTCGTGCGCATGAACACGGTGTTGTCGTCGACGAACAGATCCTGTCCTTCCACCAGTTCCACGCCCATTTCCCGGGCGAGGAACGCGTGCTCGAAGTAGGCACTGTTGAAGTGACCCGGGGTCAGGACCACGATGGTCGGGTCGCTCACACCCGGCGGTGCAACGGCACGGAGGGTGCGCAGCAGCACTTCCGGATAGTGATTCACCGGCGCCACGCGGTGCTGGGAGAACAGGTCCGGGAAGAGACGCATCATGGTCTCCCGGTTCTCCATCATGTACGACACCCCCGAGGGCACCCGGCAATTATCCTCAAGCACGTAGAACTCGTCCGGGCCGACCCGCACCACGTCGACGCCGGCGACGTGGACATACACCCGCCGCGGCACGTCCAGCCCCAGAGCCTCCGGCCGAAATGCCGGATTGTTAAGCACCAGGGTCGACGGGATGCGGCCGGCCTTCAGAATTTCCTGTTCGTGGTAGATGTCATCGAGAAACGCGTTGATGGCGCGAACCCGCTGGCTCACCCCATGGGAGACGGTGCGCCATTCGTCCGGATCGAGAATGCGAGGCACCACATCGAACGGGATCAGCCGTTCGACGCCGTCATCGTCGCCATGCACCGCAAACGTGATACCGAGGCGGCGGAACAGGATGTCGGCCTGCTGATGCTTCTCGGACAGTCGCTCCGGTGGGACCGAGCGCAGCCACTCGCAATAGGCCTGATAAGCACGGCGAACTTCGCCGCCATCGCCGTTCATTTCATCGAAGAACACGTCGCAACACCCCGTTCGGTTCCTGCATCGGAACTCTCTCCCGCTGCCCCGACCGTCAAGCAACCCCCGTGCCAGCCGCAGGCAGCGGCGAACAGACGGGCCGTCCGGTCGCAACTTGCTGAATTGTCGGAACCGACAGACCATGCGCCCCAAATCGGGCCCCGTCCAGTGTGAACGAACCGTGCGCAGGTTGCCCAATAACCGGGCGATGACGCCCAAACGCGCAAAACACAGGCACGCAGCAGGATGCCGATCTCCCGGCCGTGACCGGGACCGCCATCCCGACCAGGCGGCCGGAGCCGGGTGGAGATTGACCGCTCCAGCCAGGACGTTACTGTGGCGGTGTGGTGTTGGCTGCGGTCCACCGCACGGCAGGAAAGGGCGGATGTGATGAAGTTCCTCCGGTACGGCCCCAAGGGCGCGGAACGACCGGGCATGATGGACGCGGCCGGTCACGTGCGCGACCTGTCGGACCATGTCCCCGACTTGGCCGGGGCAGCGTTGGCGCCGGAGCACTTGGCGCAACTGGCGGCTCTGGAGCCCGACAGCCTGCCCCGTGTGGAGGGGGCGCCGCGGTTGGGCCCGCCGGTGGCCGGCGTCGGCAAGATCCTCGGGGTCGGGCTCAACTACCGCTCCCATGCCGAGGAGACCGGGGCGAAGCCGCGGGCGGAACCGTTGATCTTCTCCAAGGCGATCACCGCGCTGAACGGTCCCAATGATGCGGTGATGATCCCCCGCGGTGCCACCCAGGTGGACTGGGAAGTGGAACTCGCCGTGGTGATCGGGCGCGTCAGCCGATACGTCGAGGAGGAACGGGCGCTCGAGCACGTCGCCGGCTATTGCGTCATCAACGATGTGTCGGAGCGGGCGTTCCAGCGCGAGCGCGGCGGCCAGTTCGTCAAGGGCAAGAGCGCCGACACCTTTGCGCCGCTCGGCCCCTGGCTGGTAACCCCCGACGAGGTGCCGGATCCACAGAACCTCGCACTGTGGCTCAACGTCAACGGCCGCCGCCGCCAGGATGCCCGTACCCGCGACATGATTTTCCCGGTCGCCTTCCTGATCGCCCACATCACCCAGTTCATGACTCTGATGCCGGGAGATGTGATCGCCACCGGAACACCATCCGGTGTCGGTCTCGGCTGCACGCCGCCTGAATACCTGAAGCCCGGCGACGTGATGGACCTGGGGGTCGAGACTCTCGGGCAGCAACGCCAGGAGGTGATCGCCTACCGCGAGATGGCGGCCGTCTGAAGCCCCGCACGTCCGTCGACACACCGTTTCAGGCCAGCGATCATGACCGTTGCCACTGTTTCCCTCGAGACCCTGGCCGACCGCTACGACCTGAGGGTGCCGCGCTATACCAGCTATCCCACGGCGCCCCACTTCGGCCCGGATGTGAGCGCCGAGACCTATGGCGCGTGGCTGGCGGCGCTGGAGCCGGGGACGCCTTTGTCCCTCTACTTCCACATCCCGTTCTGCGATTCCATGTGCTGGTTCTGCGGTTGCTACACCAAGGTGGTGCAGCGATACGAACCGGTGCGCGCCTACCTTGATGTGCTTGCCGCCGAAATCGACCTGGTGGCGTCGGCGCTGCGGGGCCGCTTCGGCGCCCGCCACCTGCACTGGGGCGGCGGCAGCCCGACGCTGTTGCGCCCCGATGACTGGCTCGCCCTGACCGAGCATCTGCGCGACCGCTTCGATATCGCGCCCGGTGCTGAACTGGCCGTGGAACTGGACCCGCGGGACGCCACGGAGGACTACGTTCGGGCTCTGGCCGCCGCCGGGGTGAGCCGGGTGAGCATCGGCGTACAGGACTTCGATGCGCGGGTGCAGGCGGCGATCGGCCGTCACCAGCCCTTCGACGTGGTCGAACGGGTCTGTGCATGGCTTCGCGCCCATGGGATCGAGGACATCAACCTCGATCTGATGTACGGCCTGCCGCATCAGACCTGCGCCGGCGTGACGGCCATGGTGGATACCGCCCATCACTTGGCACCTTCCCGTCTGGCGCTGTTCGGCTATGCCCATGTGCCGTGGATGAAGAGCCACCAGCGGCTGATCGACGAGACCGCGCTGCCCGGGGCGGCCGACCGCCTGGTTCAGTTCCGCGCCGCGGCCGACCGATTGATGGCCCTCGGTTACCGCGCCATTGGCCTCGATCACTTCGCCCGGCCGGACGATGCCCTGGCCCGGGCCGCCCGGACAGGCCGGCTCCGGCGCAACTTCCAGGGCTATACCGCCGATGACGCGGCGGTGTTGCTGGGCTTCGGCGCCTCGGCCATCGGCAGCCTGCCGGTCGGATACGTCCAGAATACCGCGCCGCTTCGCGATTATGCCGAAGCCGTCGGCACCGGTCGCCTGCCCATCGCCCGCGGCTTCGCCCTTGGCGCGGAGGATCGGTTGCGGGGTGAGGTGATCGAGCAACTGATGTGCCAGCTTGACGTCGATGTCCCCGCCGTCTGCCGGTGCCACGGCTTCCCGGCTGACATGCTCGCGGCCGAGACCGCGAGCCTGGGACCGCTCGCGGCCGATGGCCTGGTCACCCTGAGTGACGGCCGCGTCACCATCACCAGGATCGGACAGCCGTTTGTCCGTCTCGCCGCTGCGGCGTTCGATGCCTACCTGCCGTCGGGCCGGGCCCGCCATTCCCGCGCGGTCTGATCCTGGCGCCCACGCTCGTTGGGAAACGGAGGAAACCATGACGCGTTATCGTTCACAAGGCCTTGGGATCGCCGCTCCGCTTGTGATTCTGATGTTTGCGGTGGCAGCCCCGACGGCGACGGCCCAGGACGTTGCCGGCACCGTCATCCGCCTGCAGGGGGCCGCCATGGCGCGGAGCCCGGACGGGACGGCCCGCGCCCTCGCACCGGGCGTCGACGTGCTGGTCGGGGAGCAGATCACCACCGACCGCAACACCCGCCTGCGCCTTCGCCTGATCGACGGTGCCGTGATCACCCTCGGTGATCACAGCACGTTCACTCTGGCCGGCTATGAACCCGCGTCACGCGGTGTGGTCCTGGACCTGCTGCAAGGGGTGTTTCTCGGCGTCACCGGCCTGGTCGAGGATGACACGCCGGCGCCGATCACGGTGGAAACGCCGCTCGGCTCCTTTGGCGTCCGGGGCACCACGTTCTGGGGGCGGCAGGGGCCGGGCCGGATGGAGGTGGCGGTGCTGGACGGAAGCGCAGTGTTCGTGGAGAGCGCCGGCGTGCGGGTGGAACTGGACGAGCCATTGCTGGGCACCGACGTGTTCCCGGGAGAGGCGCCGACACCTCCCAGCCGCTGGTCCGACGAGCGCCTGGAGGCCTCCCGACTGACCGTGGCGTTTGCGGACGAGTGACGGAGGCGCCGACGCGGCGAGCGACACAAAGACATAAAAGAAGCGCCAAAGAAGCGCCGCGGTCGCGGGGCCCTGACGGCTCAAGCCGGCAGGGTCGCCTCCAGCCACGCGAGAATGCGCTCGGCCACCCGTTCCCATTCCGGGTCGAGCATCATGGCATGGGGCATGCCGGGGAAAATCTCGGCCTGCGTCCCATAGGTGCCAGCCGTGGCCTCCACCGCTTGCGGCGGGATGAACGCGTCAGCCTCGCCGCCCAGCACCAGCACCGGCACCTCCAGCAGCCGGCGCGACGGCGGCAGGTCGAAGCCCATCACGTCCAGCATGGCCAACGGCGATTCCGGCCCCGCATCCGGCAGGAAGCGGCGGATGTAATCGTCCGGCGTGTCCGCCCGGAACAATGCCCGGCGGGCACTGTCCACCGTGGCCACCTCCGGCCCGACCCACTGCATCAGGGTCATGTCCCACACCAACTTCGGATTGAACATCAGCATGTTGATCGTGCTGGGGACCATGCCGTGGGGCGGGCCCGAGGCCAGCAGCACCGCCGCCGGTACCGGCTCGCGGTGCAGGTACCATTGGGCAACGATACCGCCGAGGGAGGTGCCGATCACCACCGGCGGCGCCGGCAGCCGCGACGCCACCGCCGCCACATCGTCCACGTAGTCCCGGAGGCGCGTGGAGGCGAGGTCTTCCCGGCCCGCACTGCGGCCGTGGCCGCGCAGACTCAGGGCGTGCGCGGCGTAGCCATGGCGCGCGAAGTAGGGCAAAAAATACGGTTTCCAGATTCCGGCGGCGGAGAACGCACCATGGATGAACAGCAGCGGGGTTGCGCGCGCCGGACCCTCCGGTAACCGCGTCAAGACCTCCAGGTCCACCTCCGTCGGCCCGGTCGTCGTCATCGTGCCACCGTCCATCGCCATTCTCCCGCAGCCTGGTCATTATTGATCGCCCCGGCATGAAGCCTGGGATCGCCCCGGCATGAAGCCTGGGATCGCCCCCGCATGAAGCCTAGCCACGGGCGTGCCCGAACGAAAGCGGCGTGTTGCCCGATCGGGCCGGTGGGCCTACTGTAGAATGCATGGCAGCTATGATCGATCCGCCGGAGTCCCTGCTGCGACGCGTGTTCGACGCGGCCGTGGCGGCGGCCGATCCGCGCGCCTGCGTGCCGAGGTTCCTGCCGCCGCCGCCGCGCCCGCCCGGACGCACCATCGTCGTCGGCGCCGGCAAGGCGGTGGCGGCCATGGCCAAGGCGGTGGAGGACCATTTCCCCGGGGCGCTCTCCGGCTTGGTCATCACCCGCTACGGCTACGGCCGGGACCTTCGCCATATCCAGGTGGTCGAAGCCGGGCACCCCACCCCCGATCAGGCCGGCCAGCGTGCCTCGGAACGAGTTCTGGCGCTGGCCCGGGCGGTGACCGAGCCGGACCTGCTGCTGGTGCTGATCTCCGGCGGCGCTTCCGCCCTGATGACGGTGCCGGCACCCGGCATCACCCTGGACGACAAGCGCCACATCAACGATGCCCTGCTGCGCTCCGGTGCACCGATCGATGACGTCAACTGCGTGCGCAAGCACCTGTCGGCGATCAAGGGCGGCCGTCTCGCCGCCGCCGCCGGCCCCGCCACCCTCTCCGCCCTGCTGATCTCGGACGTCACGGGCGACCATCCCAGCGTGATCGGGTCCGGGCCGACGGTGCCGGACCCGACCACCCTGGCCGAGGCACGGGGCGTTCTGTCTCGCTTCCATATCGAGGCACCGCCCGCCGTGGCGGCGCACCTGGAAAACCCCGCCCACGAAACCCCGAAGCCGGGTCACCCGTGCTTCGACCGGTCGGTCGCGGTGCTGGTCGCGACCCCGCGCCAGGCCCTGGAGGCTGCCGCCACGTCGGCCCGGGCGGCCTACCTGGAGCCGGTGATCCTGGGCGACGCCATCGAAGGGGAATCCCACGACGTGGCGGCGACTCAGGCGAGCCTGGCGCGGGAAGTGGCGGCGGCCCGCCGCGCCGGGGCGGCGCCGCGGCTGCTGCTGTCCGGCGGGGAGACGACGGTGCGGGTGCGGGGCAACGGCCGCGGCGGCCCCAATACCGAATTCCTTCTGGCCCTCGCCATTGCGCTGGACGCCCACCCGGACATCTTCGCCATCGCCTGCGACACCGACGGGACCGACGGGACCGAGGCCAATGCCGGCGCCCTGATCGGCCCGGACACCCTGGCCCGCGCCCGCGCCCGGGGCCTCAGCCCGCGCGCGTTCCTGGAAAACAACGACGCCTACGGCTTTTTCGAAGCGCTCGGCGACCTGGTCATCACCGGTCCCACCCGCACCAACGTCAACGACTTCCGCGCCATCCTGGTGACCTGAAGCGACGAATGCCGCCCGTCGTCGGCTCGCCCACGGGAACGAGCCACAAGCGACGCCGGAAGGCCGACAAAACCCCCAACCTCGCACAGACACTTAACCCTCCGTTCAATGGCCATGAGGATAAATGGCCGCGAACGGGCGTTCGCTGTCGTCGCTCCCGGAGGCACGGCGCCGGCGGTCCGCCGCGACCCCGACAACACGCTTGGAGAGATCACGTCATGCCGCGCATCGTCACACATCTGCGGATCAGGGGCCGTATCCTCGGAGGCTTCGGGTTCGTGCTGTTGCTGTTGATCGGGGTTGCAGCGTTCCTGCTGATCGAACTGCGATCCCTGACCGGGACCTTTGATGCGTTCGCCGCGGACAGTCACGACGCCCTTGATGTCACGGAGATCAAGTCCGACGTGGCGGAGCTTCGCTACGCCGCCAATCGCTTCATCGTCACGGCGGAAGACGCCGACTATGAGGCCGCGATCGCTGCCGCCGATGCCTTGTCCGGCCGCATCGACACGGTGACGGCAGAGATGGGTGATGACGCGCAACGCGCCTTGATGCGCCAGGTGCGGGCGGCCGATCGGCTGTACAAGGAAGCCCTGACCGAGATCGCCGGCCTCACCCAACAGCGGGACAGCATCCTGAATCAGGAGATGGTGCCGGCGGGCCAGGACCTGATCCGCCGTTTGCAGCAACTCAACCGGGCCGCCTTCAATGTCGCCGACTTCGCCACGGCCGCCCGTGCCAGTCAAGCGCAGGAAGAGGCGCTTCAGGCACAGTTGGCCGTCGTCCGCTACCTGGATACCAACAGCCCGGCCGACGCGGAAACCGCGCGCACCCACATCGCCAATGCCGCCGGCATTCTGGCCGGCTTGGCCGGCAGCATCACCCACCCTGAGCGTTTGGGTTTCATCACCGAGGGCCAGGCGCTCCTGCAACAGTACGGTCAGAAATTCCAGGAGCTGGCCCAGGCGATCACCCTCCGCAACCAGATCCGGACGAGCCGGCTGGATGCGGCCGGGACCGAGATGGGTGCCTTGATCGACCGGGTGCAGACCGCCGCACAGGCCTCACAAGCGGCTGTGCGCGCCGAATCCATGGCCGCGGCCCAAACGATTCAGATGCTGGCGCTGATCGTCACCGTGGCCGGCGTGGCGCTGGGGGCGATGTTCGCCTGGTGGATCGGCAGCGGCCTCGCCCGCCCCATCGTCGCCATGACCGGGGCGATGCAGAGGCTGGCCGACGGGGACACCGGCATCGAGATTCCCGGGGTCGGCCGCAACGATGAGATCGGGGAGATGGCCGGGGCGGTTCAGGTGTTCAAGGACAACCGGATCGAGGCCGACCGGCTG
>REEP01000137.1 GCA_007695045.1 Rhodospirillales bacterium
CTGTGAGAAAGTCTCGCCGGTTCATGGCTGTGGTCCTTGTCCCGATCGTCCCGCTGGAAAACTGTATGCAGTTTGCGGGCCAACTGGGCGGACCGGAAAAACACCGTTTCGTCTCAGATGGTTGATCCCAATCCAAGAGGTCGGTGGAGGACCGAGATCAGCGCCAACGCGCCCAAAATATGGGCATTTGGCGCGAGAAGCCTATTTTTTAGGCTTCCAAGTTAAGGCCACGCTGAGGCTGCATGGACCGGCCGGCGGCGAGGGCCGTCAGCCGAAAGGCGGCGCGCCGGTTCAAAAACTTCCGCTGCGCGACGCGCGCCGGCGATGTCACCACTGATGCCACCGTCTCCGCGGAACAGTTGCGCGAGGCCGTGACCATGGTCGACCGGCGGGCCATCACCGAAGCGTCGGGCGGTATCACGCTCGATACCGTCGCCGCCGTGGCGGCAGCCGGGGTCGACCTGATCTCCGTCGGCTGGCTGACCCACAGCGCCAGAACCCTGGACCTGGGGCTGGATATCGAACGCCGCTGACCTTCCGACTCGGGCGACGCTGAACCGGGTCAACGGCCGGGCCGGAGTATCCCGCCACAGTTGGGAGCGGTTGGACCCGATCCGGCCCCCCCTTTGCCGCACCACTATCGCCGACCATGGCGGTTCCGGACCATGGGACCGCGCCCACAGAAATCGGGGGCACGGTCCGGCCTGGGGCTTGGCGGCGAAGTCCCGGCCCGTGCGCACCCGATCCAACAGCCGGCTCAGGACGCCGGCTGCCCGGCCGCTTTGCGTTCAGCCAGGCGCTTCTGCCCGGCGAGTCCGCCCAGGGCAAGGACGGCGCTGGCAAACAACCACGCGGCCGCCGGTAGCGGCACCACCTGGAAATCCAGGTGGAAGGTGCCCGACGGGTCGAGTCCGGCCAAGCCGAGGTCGATCAGCCGGAACTCCGCGGCGTAGGCGCCGACGGGCGCGTCCGCCTCGGTCCAGAAGAACAACGGTACCGACAGGCTGTTGCCGTCACCGAGGACATGATTGTGGCCGTCTTCGAACAGGTTGAGGCTGGTTTCGCCGCCGACGTTCAGCCCGGGGGTGATGGAGACCAGTTGCAGGGCAACGGTCGTCTCATCCAACGGCGCCGACCAGCGATCGTTGCTGCTGTTGAACAGGGACGGGTCGTACAGCCCTTCGGGGGCCGCCGGGATCCGGTGTACGGATTCGATGTGGGTGTTGGTGTACTCCTCCTCCGTAGCCCTGTTCACCAGCTTGCCCGCATAGAGCCCGTCTCCCGGCGCCAGCACCACCGGCGGCACCCCGCTATAGCCCTCGGGGATACGGTTGTTGGTGTTGGTCCGTTGAACGGAGACGTCATCCGGCGGGGCCCCGACGTATGAGTGCACACCGATGCCATGGAAATGGTCATCATGGTTGAACAGAAGCGTCAGTCGTCCGTAATTCGGGTTGCGCAGTCCGGCGTAGGTGCCCCGGGTCAACGTTTCCAGCGAGTCCTTGCCGACGAACAGTTCGGTCGCCAGGCTGGCAGCGCGCACGTCCCCGGCCAGCAACGCCGAGAATACCACGGCCGCCAGGGCCATCACGCCCGGGCGTGGCAGTCTTGGTTTCATCATCTTCGTTCTCATCCCCTGTCCCATTAAGTGGGTGTTTTCACGCGCCGTCCGGATCCAAGACCGGAGGCGCGGGCGTCGGTGCTCCAGGCTCCTCCACCGGATCCTTCACCGGCTCCTTCACCGGAGCGCGATCGCCGGCACAACGTTACGTTATAACACGTCATGAATATGGCAACGGGCCATGTCCGGGACCCGAATGGGGTTTGCAGACATCGCGGATCGTGAGGCGGCGCGGTGGTGCATTGGCCCGGGCCCAATGTCGGGCCCAACGTCGGGCCCAATGTCGGGCCCAATGTCGGGTACCTGTGGCGAAGCGGGCGGCGATCAACGTGCCGGCGTCGCCCGTCGCAGCAGGTAGGTATCCATGATCCAACCGTGGGTGCGGCGGGCGGTCTCGCGTTCCGCGACGATCTCGACGCCGACCTCGGCAAGAAGGCCGGACCGGCGGATCTCGCACGGCATGCCCAGGTATGCCGCCCAGTAGATGGTGATGCCCTCGGGATCCAGACTCTGGAAGGCGCACGTGCCATCCAGCATGACGATCACCGTATCCACGCCCGCGGGCCAGCCGTCCGTGCGCAGGCGGCGGCCGGTGGTCACCAGGAACGGCGCGCCCACGGTGTTGAGCGGGATGGCGAACGCCGCCGCGAGCATCTGCAGGCTGCTGATGCCGGGCACCACGCGGCAGGTGAGCGGGATGCCATGCGCACGCAGGCGATCAGCGATGCGGAGGCTGCTGTCGTAGAGGGCGGGATCGCCCCACACCATGAGCGCGACCCGGCCGCCCTGGGGCGCGTGCTGTCCGATCAGACGGGCCCAGGCATCGGTGATTGCGCTGTGCCAGTGGGCGACGCCGTCGAGGTAGGCAGGATTGTCAATGTCGCGGCGGGGCAGGTCGAACTCGACGACCTTGGTCTGCCGGTTGCTCAGGATGCCGGCACACAAGCGTCGGCGCAGATCGGCAAGCGCGCGCTTGTCCGTGCCCTTGCGTGGGATGAGCACCACATCGGCGCTGTGGAGGGCGGCGACGGCCTCCCCGGTCAGATGGTCGGGATTGCCGCTGCCGATGCCGACGAGCAGGAGTTCAATCATTATTTTCTTCTGCAAGCGGCCCATAGAGCACCAGCGCCGGCGTCTCCAGCCGGGCGCCACCGAGTCGCCGGGCGAGCCCCGCCACGGTGTCTCGCACCAGGACCTGGTCCGTGTGGCTCACGTTCTCGGCCAGCAAAGCCGGCGTGTCACCGGGCAGGCCGTGGGCGGCCAGCATGTCGGCCAGTTCCGGGAAGTGGCGCTTGGGCATGAACACCACGGTGACAGCCAGCGGATCGGCCAGGGCAGCAAGGTTGAGATCCGACGGCAGTCCGCCGGCGGTGTCGTGGCCGGTGATGAACTGCACACGACGGGCGGTGAGCCGCCGGGTGAGCGGCATCGCGGCCGCCGCGGCCGCCGCGGTGGCCGAGGTGACGCCGGGGATCACCTCAAAGCGAACGCCGGCGGCAGTGAGCGCCGAAATTTCCTCCTCCAGGCGGCCGAACACCGTGGGATCTCCCGACTTGAGCCGGACCACACGGGCGCCGGTGGCGGCGTAATCAATCAGCAAACGGCTGACGTGTGCCTGCTTGGGCGAGGGGCGCCCGGCGCGCTTGCCGACGGCGACGAGTTCGGCCGCGGGACGTGCATGGTCGAGGATCGCGCCGGCGGACAGGTCGTCGTACAGCACGGCATCGGCCAGCCTGAGACGCGCGACAGCCTTGAGCGTCAGGAGTTCCGGATCGCCGGGGCCGGAGCCGACAATGCTGACAAAGCCGGTCACGCCGTCTCGACCCTGGGCCGGCACGAAAGGAGGCTCAGTCATTCGTTCCCCTGCCGGTGGCGCGAGCGGGACGGAAGCGGCGGTCGTAGTCGGCGGCATAGAGACGACTGGTATCGAAGTCGGTGGCGGCGAGGACCGGGCCCACGAGGATCAGCGCCGTACGCTCGATCATCGCCCCTGCCAGGGACGCCTCAAGCGTGGCCAGCGTGGCGCGGATGATGCGCTCGTCTGGCCAGCTCGCCCGGTACACCACTGCGACCGGACAATCTGGACCGTACGCCGGAGTCAGGTCGGCGACCACTTGGGACACGTTGTGGATGGAGAGGTGGATGGCCAGGGTGGCGCCGGTGGCGGCAAAGGCGGCGAGACGCTCACCCGACGGCATGGCCGACGCCCGGCCCGGCGTGCGGGTCAGCACCACCGACTGCGCCACCCCGGGCAGCGTTAGCTCGCCACCCAGGCTGGCTGCGGCAGCGGCGAAAGCGGGCACACCCGGGGTGACGGTAAAAGGGATGCCCCGGGCGCGGAGGCAGCGAAGTTGTTCGCCCATGGCCGACCAGACGGAGAGGTCGCCGGAGTGAAGGCGGGCGACGTCGAGCCCCGCGCCATGGGCGCGCATGCATTCCGCGATGATGGCCTCGAGGTCGAGGGGGGCGGTGTTGACGATCCGCGCCCCGGGTGGGCAGTGGGCCAGAATAGCTTCGGGGACCAGCGAGCCGGCATAGAGGCAGACCGGGCAGCGCGCGATCAGGTCGCGACCGCGGAGCGTCAGGAGATCGGGCGCCCCCGGCCCGGCGCCGATAAAATGGACGGTCACCAGTTCCCTCCCTCCGCGAGGGCGCACGTCGCCATCCGGTCGGTGGAGATGACGCGCGCAGTGAGCAGCGTTGCCTCGGCACCGGCCGCGGCCATGGCCGCGGCTTCGGCGACCGAACCGGTTGCGCGGGCAGCCACGGCCTGCGGCGAGTGACTGGCGGTCGAGACTGCGGACAGCGCGCTTGCATCGATGGGTACGACCGCCAAGCCGATGCGCCGGGCCAGGTCCTGAATGCAGGCAGCGCTGGCCTTGTCGGCGGGTGCGGCGAGGAGGCTGACGCTCCGTCCCGCCGCCGCCCGAGTAAGCGCATCGTGCAGCGAAGCCACGCTCGCCTGGGCGCGGAAGCCGAAGCCGGCCACGATCATCGCACCACGCTCCACTGCACAACCGGATAGCGAGCCTGCCAGCCGCGCCGTGGGCCCAACGGAACGGTGTCGGCAAGGGCGATCCGCAGCAGGTGGCCGCCGGCCTCGGCTTGCCAAGCCGTGAGCAGCGCTTCGGATTCCAGCGTGACCGCGTTTGCCACCAGCCGCGCTCCCGCGGGCAGCAGGTCCCACACTGCCTTGAGCATGTGTTCACAAAGCCCGCCGCCGATGAACACGGCCTGGGGCGACGGCAAGCCGGCCAGAGCCTCGGGCGCGACGCCCTCCATCACCTTCAGCCGATCGACGCCCAGCGCATCCGCGTTCTCGCGGCTGCGCGCGGCGCGGTCGGCGCGCGCTTCGACGGCGACAGCCTCGGTGGTGGGATGCGCCAGCAGCCACTCGATTCCAACCGAGCCGGAGCCCGCGCCGATGTCCCACAGCATTTCCCCAGGCCTGGGAGCCAGCGCCGACAGGGTCAGGGCGCGGACCGGCCGCTTGGTGATCTGGCCGTCGTTGCGGAACAGGTCGTCAGGAAGCCCGGAACAGCGGGCCAGCGCGGGGCCGTCGCCTGCCACCTCAAGCCCAGCGGCGACCGGGTGGGCGATCTCCTTCGGGTGGAAATTGGTGGCGAGGTGGAACTCGGTGGCGGTGGCCGCGCGGGTCCGTTCGCGGGGGCCACCCAGAGCTTCGAGCACGTGCATTCGGGTGGCGCCGAACCCTTCGCCGGCCAGATAGCCGGCGAGCTCGGCCACGGCCGCGCCGTCGCGCAGCAGAACCAACGCCCGCGCACCGGGTGCGAGGTGCGGGCGCAGGCGGGCCAGCGGTGCGGCGTGTAGGCCGAGGCACTGGGTCGTCTCCAGCGGCCATCCCAGGTGCGCCGCCGCCAGGCTGAACGTCGAAGGGACCGGCAGAGCCCGCCATTCGCCGGGGCGCAGGTGACGGGCCAGGGTTGTCCCGGCACCGAACCAGAATGGATCGCCCGAGGCCAGCATCACCACCTTCCGACCTCGCAATGCGAGAAGGCCCGGGATGCCATCGACGAACGGGACCGGCCATTCCAGACACGTGGCCGCGAGCGACGGCAACAAGGCCAAGTGGCGGGCCGGGCCTGCAACCACTTCGGCCTGAGCCAATGCGGCGCGACTTGCGGGCGGCAAGCCATCCGGTCCATCCTCACC
Organism: Rhodospirillales bacterium; assembly: GCA_007695045.1. Classification (GTDB taxonomy): domain Bacteria; phylum Pseudomonadota; class Alphaproteobacteria; order Rhodospirillales; family Defluviicoccaceae; genus REEP01. Next base: position 5,795 of record REEP01000137.1, read on the forward strand.
CAGTCCGACGATGGTGAGCCACGGAGCTTCAGGCATGGCGCGTAAGGTCCTCGTCCTGGGCGGCACCAGCGAGGCGAGCAACCTGGTCGGGGCGTTGGCCGATCGCGGCGACGCGGGGGTGCTCTCTTACGCCGGTCGTGTTGGAGCACCCCGGACGCAACCGCTGCCGGTCCGGATCGGGGGCTTCGGCGGTGTGGCCGGGCTCACCGAGTACCTGCGCGCGGAGCGGATAACCCACTTGGTAGACGCCACCCACCCCTTCGCCACGCGCATCAGCGGCAATGCCGTTGAGGCCGGAGCGGCAGCCGGGGTCCCGCTGATCGCGCTGACCCGTCCGCCGTGGCGGCCGCAATCCGGGGATCGCTGGCACGAGGTGCCCGACATCGGCGCCGCGGTGGCCGCACTGACCGGCGCCCCGCGGCGGGTGTTTTTGGCCCTGGGTCGGCTCAACCTGCCCGCGTTTGCGACACAGCCGCAGCACCATTACGTTCTGCGCCTGGTCGACCCGCCGGATGGCCCGCTGCCTTTGCCTGATTGCACGGTGGTGCTGGCGCGTGGTCCATTCGAGTTCGCAGGCGATCTTTCTCTCATGCGAACGCACGGGGTCCAGATGGTGGTCGCCAAGAATGCCGGCGGGGTGGGCGCGGAAGCCAAGCTGCATGCGGCCCGGGCCCTCGGCCTGCCGGTGATCCTGGTGCGGCGCCCGGCGCTGCCGGCGCGACGCGAGGTGGACAGTGTGGACGCGGTGCTGCGGTGGCTGGATCATGCGTCGGCCGATCGCGGGGTATAGACGAAGGCGCCGGCGTCTCGCGGGATCACCCGGGTTCGGCTGCTGCCGAGGATCACCAGCGTGCGCATGTCGGCCATCGCCGGCACCGCCTCGCCGAGCGGCACGACGCTGAGAGACTCCTCGGGGGTAGAGACGGCGCGGGCAAAAACGATCGGACGATTGTGCCCGCAGGCGCCCCGCATCACCGAAAGCGCGCGGGCGAACCCGTCGGGACGGGCGACGGAGCGGGGGTTGTAGAGGGCGATGGCGAAATCCGCCTGAAGCGCCAAGCGCAGGCGCCGTTCCAACACTGCCCAGGGCTTCAGGTTGTCCGACAGGTTGATGGCGCAGAAATCGTGGCCGAGCGGCGCCCCGGCCCGCGCCGCTGCCGCCAGCATCGCGGTGATGCCGGGCAATACCCGGATGTCCAGGGCGCGCCAGTCCGCCGGTCCCGCATCCAGGACCTCGAATACCGCGGCAGCCATGGCGAAAACGCCGGGATCGCCGGAGGACACCACGATCACGCGTCGTCCCTCGGCGGCGAGCTTGAGCGCATGCCGGGCGCGCTCCAGCTCCTGTCGGTTGTCGGAGGCGTGAACCATTTGGTCGGACCGCCCTCGAATCCGGGCGAGGTAAGGGCCGTAGCCCACCAGGTCGCTGGCTTCGTTCAGTGCCGCGGAGACCTCGGGCGTGACCAGAGTCTCGGCGCCGGGCCCCAGGCCGGCGATGCTGAGCCAGCCGGTCACGGCCGCCGTCCTTTGCCGTGCACCAGCACGATCGAGAAGTAGGGTGCAGGACAGTCCCTGACATCGCCGAGCCGCATCAGGCGCTCGCCCGGCATGGTTGCACATTCCACCAGCCAGGCATCGTCGAGTCGGTCCGTGGTAGCGAGCGCCTGCCGGATCTTTGCGATGTTGCGCCCGACCTTCATCACCACCAACGCATCGCTGTCGGCAATCCGTCGGGCGAGTTCGCTCTCGGGCAGGGTGCCGCAGAGAACGGTCAGCACGTCGTCGCCCCAGGTGATCGGCATGCCTGTCGCGGTCCAGGCCGCGGACATGCCGGTGATGGCCGGAACCACACGTACCGGCACAATTCCGGCCAAGCGCGTATGCAGGTGGATGAAGGAACCGTAGAAAAACGGATCACCCTCGCACAGAACGACGACATCCTCGCCAGTCTGGGAGAGCGCGCGCAGGTGCGCCACGCAGTCGGCGTAGAAAGCTGACAGGACTGCACCATACCTGGCGTCTGTGAAGGGTATCTCCGTGGTGACCGGGTACTCCATCCGGAACTCCGTCACCGAGGGATGGAGCATGCCCTCGACAATGCACCGGGCCCGGCCGTCGTGACCGGCCTTCCGAAAGAAGGCGACATTGCGGGCGGCGCGGATCAGGCGGTCGGCGCGGACGCTCATCAGATCCGGGTCGCCGGGCCCGAGCCCGACCCCCCAGACCGTACCGGGGCTTGCCACGTCCTGCTGCCCGCTCATTCAACACCGCTCGCCAAAGCGTTGACGGCGGCCACCGTAATGGCGCTGCCGCCCAGCCGACCGTCGACGACGCAGCAAGGCACCGGCCGTTCCGCCCACAGTGCTGACTTTGATTCCACCGCGCCGACGAATCCGACCGGGCAGCCTATGATGGCGGCGGGGCGCGGGCAGACGGGATCCTCCAGCATGTCCAGCAGATGGAACAGCGCGGTGGGCGCATTGCCGATCGCGACCAGCGCGCCGGCCAGATGCGGACGCCAGAGTTCCAGCGCAGCGGCGCTGCGAGTGGTGTCGCGGGCGCGGGCGAGGCCCTCGACCGACGGCTCCCTGAGTGTGCACATGATCGGGTTGTGCGCGGGCAGGCGCCGGCGGGTGATCCCCTCGCTGACCATGCGGGTGTCACAGAGGATCGCAGCACCGCCCGCGAGCGCGGCGCGGCCGGCCGCGACGAAGCCCGGCGAAAAGCGGATGTGCCGGGCGAGGTCCACCATGCCGGCGGCATGGATCATGCGCACCGCCACCGGCTCCTCATCCCCGGCGAACCTGGCGAGGTCCGCCTCGGCGCGGATGGTGGCGAACGACTGGCGATAGATCGCGGCACCGTCGGTCTCATAGCGGTGGGGCATCGGGCTATTCCTGGCGGGTGAGGAGGTCATCGGCGGTAAGCCCGGTTTCCGCCGGCGCGTCCCAGGCATGGCCGCTGTGGACCAGGTCGAACCGACCGTGCCGGCCGACCAGGGTGAGATCGGCCGGACGCGGCCGGGCACAGCCCTTGGCGCAGCCGGAGACATGAAGCGTACCCGGAAACCTGGGCGCCAGGGCGCGGGCCAGTCCTCGGGTGCTCACCGTCGCCGCGGTGCAGAACGGCGCACCCGGGCACGCGTCGGCGGACAGCACCGGGTCGAAGCCATCCGTGACTAGCCCCGGCAACGCTGCTGCCTCAGCGCCTTCGAGAACGATCAGCCGCCACGGAGTCAGCCGCAGCGCCCGGGCGCCGCTGTCCTGGACAAGGTGTCGCAGGGTCTTGGCCGAGGTCTGGCCGAACGGCACACCGACGATCGGGCCAAGGGGCGAGGATCCGGGTGCCAGTGGTGCGGCGGCTTGAGCGGGATATTCTCCGCCGAGTCCAGGGCGCCGGTCCCGGGGCATCATCGCCAAGTGGCGGGCCATGCGGCCGTTCTCGGCTCCGCCACTGTCGACGAACCAGTGAGCCAGCGTGACGGCCGCCTGGGCGGCCTCTCGGGCCGAGGTGGGGTCTCCGGCTTCGGCACCGTCGGCCCGCAAGATCAACCCGCCCGAACGCCCACGCTCGATCCGGATGTCCGCCGAGGCGCTCCCCAGCAGGGGTGCGAAGCCGGCATCCACGGCAAAGCCGAACTTCGGCGGCACCGCGGGCAACTCGGACAGTCGGGCGGCCAGCGCCTCGGCGATGATCACGGTTTCGTCACCCGCCAACCACAGCGGCACGACCAATATGTTGCGCCGCGTCTCGATCACCGGATCCGCATCGAGGAGGCCCTGCCCGGCCAAGATGTCGAGCACCGCTGTGTGATCGGCCGCGCCAACGCCGCGTATCTGCAGGTTTGCCCGGCTGGTCACCTCCAGGACTCCGCTACCGTGGCGGTCGGCGGCCTCGCACAGGGTCAGCACCTGCGCAGAGGTAAGGCGGTTCAGCGGTGGGCGTACGCGGACGATCAGCCCGTCACCGGAGGCCATGGGCCGATGCGCGCCGGGGCACCAGCCCTTGGGCGGTGGCCTGCTCATCATCTTAGCAGGGCTCCCGCGGGAGCGTTGCCAGGATCGCGTTGCGTCGGGTCTGCCACAACCCTGCGGCATGCAGCGCGGCGAAGCGGCCCTCCATGGCGGCCAGCGCCGCCGGATTCTCGGCGGCCAGAAAGTCGCGCACCGCCTCGGAGCCCAAGGTCGATTCATAGTAAGCGTCGAAGAGATGCGGCTCGACCACGCCGGCGAGGTGGGCGAAGGCGGCGAGGTGGTCCAGGGTGGCCGCGATCTCCGCCCCGCCCCGGAAACCATGGCGCATCATCCCGGCGATCCACTCGGGGTTCGCGGCACGCCCGCGCACCACGCGCGCGATCTCTTCCCGCAATGTGCGGGCACGGGGTCCCGCCGGATCGGTCGCGTCGAGATGGTACTGTGCACCGCCGCCCCCGATCAGCGTCTGTGCTGCGACAACACCGCCCTGGTGCGCGGCATAGTCCGTGGCCATCAGAAGATCGGTCTCCGGCAGGTCCTGAAGGTGAACGAAAGCGTCGGCCTGAGCCAGCCGCGCCTCGATGCCGGGTCGGTCCTTCACCGCCCCGTCGCCTTCCAGGGCCCACTGACTGGCCGCCAGCCAGGCGTCGCCGGCCCGGCGCCGACCGTCTTCCGAGTAGTCCTCCGCCGCATTGCCGAGGCCGAGGCCGTACTCGCCCGGCTGAGGGCCATACACCCGGGGCGTCGCGGCACGGCCGGCAAACGGGTTCCAGTCCGGCGCCTCATCCCGTCGGCTCAGCGCCTGGACCGCCTGCATGAACAGACTCGACAGAGTCGGGAACACGTCCCGAAACAGACCCGAGACGCGCAAGGTTGCGTCGATGCGCGGCCGGTCGAGCAACGCCAGGGGTACGATCTCGATGCCGGAGACCCGGTCAGAGCCATCATCCCAGACCGGCCGGGCCCCGATCAGGTGCAGCGCCATGGCGAACTCCTCCCCGGCCGTGCGCATGGTCGCCGAGCCCCAGAGGTCGACAATCAGCCCCTGAGGGTAGTCACCGTGGTCCTGCAGGTGCCGACGGACCAGCTCTTCGGCCAGCTTCACCCCCTGGGCATGGGCAGCGCGCGTGGGGACGCCGCGCGGGTCGGTGGTGTACAGGTTGCGGCCGGTGGGCAGCACATCCCGCCGTCCGCGCCAGGGTGAGCCTGCGGGTCCTGCGGCGATGCGCAGCCCGGCCAGGGCGTTCAACAGGGCCGACCGCTCGGCATCGGCGCAGGCGGAGGCTTCCGGCAGGTGTCCGGCAGAGGCAGGCGGGCGCCCGAACACGTGGAGACCGTCGCCGAACTGGCTGTCCTTGACGTCGCAGACGAAGCGGTCGATGCGGGTGATCGCCTCGGCGGCGGAAGCGGCCGGGTCCAGGCCGATGTCGTCCGCCACACCCACGGCCTCCGCCTCGGCTTGGATGTCGGCCTGCAGGCGGGTGCGCCGCGCCGGATCGAGCCCGTCGGCGTTGGAGAACTCGTCGAGCAGCCCTTCCAGCCGGGTCAAGCGCTCGGGCGTACCGCCGGTGCGGAGCGGCGGCGGGATGTGGCCGAGGGTCACGGCCCCAATCCGGCGCTTTGCCTGCGCGGCCTCGCCCGGGTCGTTGACGATGAAGGGATAGATCACCGGCAGGGATTCGGTCAGGGCCTCCGGCCAGCATGCCTCCGACAGCGCCACCGCCTTGCCCGGCAACCACTCAAGCGTTCCATGGGCGCCCACGTGGATCAGACCGTGAATCCTGAGTTCGTGGCGCAGCCACAGGTAAAAGGCTACATAGGCGTGTCGCGGGGGACGGCCGAGGTCGTGGTAGTCGCGGTCGCGCGCGTGCGCCGTCCCCCGTTCCGGCTGCAGTGCCACAAGCATGTTGCCGCGCCGCACCGCCGTGAAGTGGAACCGACCGTCCCGGCACGCAGGATCATCCTCGGGCGCTCCCCAGGCGGCATGAAGTCCATCCCGGAGTGGCGGGGCAAGCCGCGCCACGGCGGCCCGATAGGCGGCAAGTGGCCATGTACAGGTCTCGCGCGCCAAGGCGTCAGCGAGTGCCGTCCCCCGCGTCACCCCGTAGCCGGCCCCCTCCAGGTCCTCCAGCATGGCTTCGGCCGAGGCGAGCGCGTCCAGGCCCACGGCATGGGCCATCTGGTACGCCTTCCCGGGATAGGTCGAAAGGACCAGGGCGAGCCGCTTCTCCGCAGGCGGCGTCTCGGCCAGACGGACCCACGCGGCCACCCGGTCGGCTGTGGCCTCAATGCGCCGCCCCTCGGCCCGGTGTGCGACCCGAGAAAAGTCCAGGTCCGGATCGCGTACGCCCGGTTCCTTGAACGAGACCACGCCCGCGAAAACGCGCCCGTCCACTTCGGGCAGGACCACGTGCATGGCGAGGTCCGCCGGTGACAGGCCGCGGCTTGCCTCGCGCCAGGCCTCTCGGCCAGAGGTGGCAAGGGCGAGCTGAAATACCGGCACTCCGGCCGCATCCAGGGGCGCGGTGCCGTCCTCTCCCCGCGCCGAGAACGCGGTCGCGTTGACCACGGCGGCGGGCGCGAGGGTCGCGATCCACCGGCGCAGCCAGGCCGCGGCCTCGGGTGCCTTCAGGGACGGTGCGAACAGGCCGATCACGTCGAAACCGCGGGCCCGCAGCGCCGCCGTCAGGGCTTCAACCGGTTCGATGTCGGCGGCGGTCAGGTAGGCCCGGTAAAAGGTGAGCACGACGCGGCGACGGCCGGCAGCGATGGCGAAAGCGGCCGGACAGGCGACACCGTCCTCCGGGGTCCAGGCGCCCACCTCCGGCAGGCTTTGGGCCCCACGCACCGGCCCGGCATAGAGGCCCGCGGCCAAGGCCATCTGGGCCAGCGCCGCCTGGCCAGCCACGGCGCCGCCCGTGTCACAGAGCCGGGCGAGCCGTCGCAGCGTGGAGGCGGGCAACGTGGAGGTGGCGTCCAGCTGAGGGTCGGGCCGGCCGTCCGCGGGCAGCACGGCCAGGGCGATGCCGCGTTCCCGTGCCAGCGCCGCCACCTGCTGCAGACCGTACGTCCAGTACGGCACCCCGCCGATCAGCCGGACCAGAATCCCCTTGGCTCCGACCAGCGTCCGATCAATGTAGGTGTCGACGGAAAGCGGGTGCTTCAAAGCCCCCAGATTGGCGAGGCGCAGCGTCGGTAGCGCGCCGGCCGCCCGGTGCCAGGCGGCGGCGAAGGCGCCGAGGTCGCTGTCCGAAAACGACAGTACGACCAGGTCGGCCGGGTCTTGGCCGAGGTCGGTGGGCGTCTCCGTCTCTTCCAGGCCGTGGCTTTCGCGGAAAATGACGTGCATGGCACGCTCAGGCTCCAAGCGCGGCACGGATGGCCGCCGGATCGATGCGGTGGTGTTCGCCGATCACCACCAGGCGCGCGCGCCGGTCCTCGCCGGGCCGCCAGGGTCGGTCGTACTGCAGCCGCACTCGGGCGCCCACCGCCTGAACCAGCATGCGCATGGGCTTGCCGGCGACCGCCACGTAGCCCTTCACCCGCAGAATGTCACAGGACCGCGCCAGCGCGGCGATGCGCCCCGCGAGCATCTGGGGATCGTTCTGTTCGGGCAGGTCGACCACCACGCTGGCGAAATCCTCGTGGTCATGGCCCGACTCCCCGTCGTGGTGCGAGGGCCGGGCGCCCAGGTCGTCCTCGGCGGCGGCGCCGAGCCCAAGGATAACGCGCGGATCGACCACTCCCTCCGTGACGTCGATCACGGGCAGCGGCCGCGGCGCCGCGGTTGCCACCACCGCCCGGGCGGTTGCCAGACCCTCCGGGCCCGCCAGGTCGGTCTTGGTCAGGAGCACGATGTCGGCGCAGGCGATCTGGTCCTCGAACACCTCCGCAAGCGGCGTGTCATGGTCGAGGCCGTCATCGGCGGCGCGCTGCGCCTGCACCGCCATGGGGTCCGGAGCAAACCGCCCCGCCGCCACCGCCTCGGCATCGGCCAGGGCAATCACGCCGTCCACGGTGATGCGCGAGCGGATGGAGGGCCAGTCGAACGCCTTCAGCAGCGGCTTGGGCAGCGCCAGCCCCGATGTTTCGATCAGGATGTGATCGGGCCGCGCCGGCAGCGCCATCAGGGCTTCGACGGTGGGCACGAAGTCGTCCGCCACGGTGCAGCAGATGCAGCCGTTGGCCAGCTCCACAATCGTCTCCGCCGCGCAACCGTCGTCGGCGCCATCCTGCCGGGCGCACTCTTGCAAGATCGCGCCGTCGACACCCACATCGCCGAATTCGTTGACAATCACCGCCACGCGCTTGCCCTGCGGGTGTCGCAACAGGTGGCGGATCAGGGTGGTTTTGCCCGCCCCGAGGAAGCCGGTCACCACCGTCACCGGGATCTTGACCAGGTCAGTCATCACAGACCTCCACAGGGGGGATGCGGGCGATACAGTTCTTGCGGAAATGCTCGGGCCGTTCCCGCCAGGGCACGAGGCCGTCATGGCTGGCGGCATAGCGCGTGGTGCCTTCGATCACCGCCGCCACATGCGCCGCCGAGTCGATGTTGCCGTAGACATAGGTCCAGCGGCCACCGCCGCGGAGCGCGATGGTGCAGCCGCGCGAACAGTTGGACAGGCATGCCACGCCGTGAACCCGCACGCCGGCCGGCAAGGCGGCTGCCAACAGCCGGTCGCGCAGCACGGCGCCCGGCTTTGGCTCCGGGGGATCACCGGCGCCCGAATGGCGGCAGGTGACGCAGACCAGCAACTGCACCGACCCGTCGGCCCGTCGCCCCAGCGCTTCGACGGACGTCATCGCCGGGCCCACGCGGCCGTTACCGGCGCCGGGGTTGCGGTTCGCGCGCGGGCGTTTGCCCCGACGCGCGAGCGCTTGCTCCGGCCAGGTCCGACGCCTTGATCCCTCAGTGGGGGGACGAAACCCGCGCAGGCATCCGTCAGCATCAAAAGCCCCTCGATCCGGCGGAAGGGGGGCGAAGGACGGGTTTGCGCACAAGCCGACCCGACACCGGCACACCCCGTCCGGTTGCGTCACGTGCGCTGGCAGGTCTCCCGGCTTGCGGATATCGGGGCAGGTTCAGCCCCGGCGGCGGCCCCGCCTTCCCAGCCTTGCGGCCAGTGGCATTTGGGGCGCCTCTCCGGTCACGGTCGCGGGGGCGGCTGCGCTTGGGGTTTCCCCCTCTCGCATTCCCTTTTCACCTGTCTTGAAACAGGCACCAGCAATCGTCAGTTAACGGCCAAGCTCCAAGCCCTGTCAAGCCCATGGAGTCAGCCCGCGGAGACCGCCCGTGCCCGAGGTCAGCGATGCCGACCGCCATCGTGCGAAGAAGGCGAAGATCAAGGTCGCGCGCGACCGCATGATGGCCACCAAGACCGGAGAGAAGGGGCTGGTCATCGTCCACACCGGCACCGGCAAGGGCAAATCCAGCGCCGCCTTCGGCATGATTGTCCGCTGCATTGCCCATGGCATGCCCTCGGCGGTGGTGCAATTCATCAAGGGGGCCATGGCCACGGGCGAACGTGACTTGATCACGGCACACTTCGCCCACCTGTGTCAGTTCCACACCATGGGCGAGGGGTTCACGTGGGAGACCCAGGACAAGGCCCGCGACATCGCCGCCACCCACGCGGCCTGGGACAAGGCCAAGGCATTGATCCGGGATCCGGACATGCGCATGGTGCTGCTGGACGAGATCAATATCGCCTTGCGGTACGACTACCTCGACGTGGCCGAGGTGATCGCCTTCCTGCGCGCCGAAAAGCCGCCCATGACCCACGTCGTCCTGACCGGGCGCCATGCCAAGCCCGCCCTGCTGGAGGCCGCGGACCTGGTCACCGAGATGACGCTGGTCAAGCACCCCTTCCGGGACGGCATCAAGGCGCAACCCGGTATCGAATTCTGACCGGTATCGCATTCTGACCGGTATCGCATTCTGACCGGGTGCAGCACGCCAGAGGGTGACGGAACCCGCCGAGGCCACCGGGGTACGTCGCTGGGATACTTCGGTGGGGCACTTCGCTGGGGCACTTCGGGGGGATACTTCGGTGGGATACTTCGGTGGGGGGGGGCCGCGGCTCGGCGCCGCCACCAGCCTGTGACAGATTTCCCACACAAGCCGACAAAGTGCGTGGCGCCGCCGCCGGGGGCCTCGGCCTGGGTTGAAACGGGGCCGAAACGACGCCCGCGGGGCCGGTGGCGGGCGGCGACTCAGGTGCACATTCGGTGCCTTTTTGGTGTGGAAAAGTGCGATCGGGTTTCGAAAAAACCCGGTTTTTCAGGCTAACCCATTGATATCAGACAAAACCAGCGGGTTCGGCGCGGGAGACTGTATGCATTTGTTATCATTTTGGAGATTTTCGTGTTTAGAATCAGAGGGTTAACATTTTCGCGCCAGGGCCGCTCCGCGCTTGCGCCGAGAAAACCCGGTATGATGGCATAGCGCCGCCGGCGGGTCAAGGACAATGTTCCTGACAACCCGCCATCGCGGCGCGAGCCACGACGCCGGGGCGGGATGCGCGGTGGAGTCGACCGGCCGGATCGAAGCGACGCGCCGCTCGACGGATGTGTCCCGGCCGCACGCGGCAGCATGCGTCGGACTACGCCTGCGGCTGGTTTGACCAAGGAATTGCGCCCTCGACCCCAAGAATAGCGATATGGCCGTCGGCTTCTGCGACCTCGACTGCGGCTGCCCGGAACTCGGTAGCGCCAGTACCGGCGAGTTGGAAGGCATCCGACTTCTCAGCGACGCGCTGGTCCTCAAGCGCGGCCTGCACTGGAAGACGAACAAGGTTTCTTCGGACGATGCCGATGACGCGCAACGCGTCGGTCGCATCGGCGCCGCACTGGCGACCTGGGAGGCTCGCTCGAGGCGAGGTTCATGTTGCCGATGTGTTACTACCTATAGCGGTCGCCTTGCTCCCGGCAATGGTCGCGCACGCGCTCTATCCATCTGTCGTACCAAACCCACGTACCCTTGTAGTCGCCATCGCGACCGAAACCGTGCGTGGGGTTTTTACCGTCGAGCGCTTTCCACAGCGCGGTGTGGGCCTGCTGGTTGAAGTTCGGATAGCCCTCGTCTTGCATGCGCGCCCACACCTGCTTCGCCGTATAGCGGGGCTTGTCCACCTCCTTCAACAGGACGCGGTTGATTTCGCGGCCGTCGTCGGAGTCGCCCTTGACGAACTCGATGGCCACATCAGCGCTCGACGCACGGTTGCCCGCCATGGGCACGAAGGCGACGCGGTAGCGGTAGGCCGGATCGGCATACTCTTCCTGGCTGAGGCCATGCTCGAAGGCGTCGATAAAGGTTTCTACATGCGCGGGCAGAGAGCCGGCCTTCTTCAGCGCGGCGCGCTGCTCCGCGCCGAACGTCACGAACTGGAGCGCGATCGGCAGCCTGCGCTCAAGTCCGTATTGCGGGCCGAACCACACCTTGATGGTCTCGTTGAAGTTGAGGCAGCACGCCTGGAGCTTGGCGCTCACGGCATCGTCGATCCGGTTGGTCGAGCGATGCTCGATCTCGTGGCGCAGTTCCAGCAGGAAATCGAGGTTCTTAACCATGCCCCTGGGAATAGGGCACCGCGCATGGCGCAGGCATTTGCCCAGCTCCCAATAGCAATCCGCGCCGTGCTTCGTCTTTTGAATCGTGCCGTCGGCCTTATTGTAACGGTAGTCGATGCCCTCGCGCCTGAACCATGCATGTAACAGGTACGTCCAGGCGATGATGCAGGTAACGATGAACAGTTCTGAACGGAACGTGAGACCGGCACCGTTAAAAATATGCACGGCCGCAATCATCGCCTCGCGTGCCTTGATCAGCAGTTCGTCGCCCCGCAGGCTCAGTCCGGTCTCACCATCGACCTCCGGCCAACTCGTCAGGAACGCATCCAGGTCTTCTTCCGTCGCGGCCTCGACAGCCTCGTGACGTGCGCCGGTCCGGATCTCCAAAACGCGAGCATGGTTGATCGAGCGCGTCGGCCGCGTGAAGTACGCCAGAATGTCCTGGTCGTTGTAGCCCCCGCGCATAAGCATCGCCTTGATGAGGGCAATCTCCCAACGTTCGAGCGTATTTCTGCGTTTCCTGACCGGCATTGTTGTTAGCAACGTTCCGGGCCGATTGTGGCTAAGCCTTTTGCCTATGAAGCCTACTTAAAGCGAACGTGGTAAGGAAGAAGTTTCCCTCCGCATTCGGCTCAAGTAGGGTAGCCCGTGGGGCCGTCCACCCCAACGGATCGAGCCAAGCGCAATCCGACAGCTGTTAAGTTCTGACGATAAGTCGGTCCCAATGTGCATGGGCCGGGCCTTGCCCGACCTCGAAACGGCAAGCGCTGGCCATAATCCCAATCACAGGGATCCTGGGTTTCGCTTCGCTTCATCAATGCTACGCTTGCTGGGACCAAGGCTCGATGCCAACTACGCCGCCGTCACCGCGGCGCCACCCGCCGAATGGAACCGCGAAGGCCTGCTCCCGCGTTGAGGCGCGCGCCCGGCTTGGCCGGCCTGGAGTCGGCGTCCGCTGCTCACGCACCCCATCACCAGGATCCCGGATTTCGCTTCGCTGTACCCAGGCCACGCTTGCCACACTTGTTGCCGCAGCATCAACCTAACAGCGGAGCGTCAGACGTCGCCGCCAGCATCATCCTTACTCGCGATGATCGCGTCGAAATCGTCACGAGACAAAGGACAATCGATAAGCTGCAGAAATCGGGTGCGGTCGAGGTGAACCTAGCGAGCCATCTGTCCCAGAAGACTGTCACTCACGTCATTCCCGCCGGCACCGTGGCTCAGAAGGGTGCGCGCGGTCGTCGTGCGGCCATTGAGATCCTGATATATGAAGACGATATGACGGCGCTGCTCCTCGACCATGAAACCTTTGGCTTGGAGGCCCGATCGAACATCACGGTGTTTGCGCGGCATCGGACGATCCCTGGAAGGCCTCTAAGACTCTCGCCTTAAGTGCACGTGCTGCTCGTGTCAGCTTTTCATTCTGTTCGAGAGCATACCGAGACCAGAGAACGGCAATTTCATCCTCGATCGCTGCCATCAGCATCTCCCGCGTTTCCCCGCAAACGAATATTCCGAACTGGTCGATCTCGGCAATATAAAGGGCATCATTTTCGTCAAACGAAACTGATGCGTCTAGTGTTTTGATCGGATACACTGTTCGCCCGCCAAAGGTAATTTCACCCACCCTGATTGGATCCAGGTCCACCGGCTCGATGTGATCGACATTTTCGATCGAGACCGGCAGTCCCTTGTCATCGCGGGTTACGGTTCCGAATACGAGTATTTGATCGCGAGGATGTT
>REEP01000136.1 GCA_007695045.1 Rhodospirillales bacterium
TGTTCCACTTCGCGCAGCTTCTCATGGTGATGAACCGTGTCGAGGCGCGCTATGCCACCGTCGGCACGCCGCGGCAGTTCTGGCAGACTTGGCGCGATGAGGAAGACCGGGACGAGACCATTGATCCGCTGGCCAATCGCCCTCTCACAGCGACGGAGGCCGATGCGGTCTTCTCGGGCGATTTCGCCTTCGCGCGCGCCCATTTCGAGGCGCTGGCGGCCGAAGGCCCGCGCGCGGTCACGGCGCAGGACCGTGCCATCCACGCGCTGTGTCGGCCTGAGCGACTTCTCGACCTCGTTCGCCGTTTCACAGTTTTTGACGGTGGTACCCGCAAGGTTGCGCGCCACCAGCAGTTCTTCGGAATCCGGAAGGCTGTTGAACGTGTCCGCCAGTTCAATTTGGACGGCCGCCGCAAAGGCGGGGTGATCTGGCACACGCAAGGGTCGGGAAAATCGCTGACCATGGTGATGCTGGGGCGCTCTCTCGCCCTCGATCCGGACATCCCGAGCCCGCGGATCATCATCGTCACCGACCGTGATGACCTGGACAAGCAGATCAAGGCTACCTTCAAGTCCTGCGAGATGGAACCGGTTCGCGCAACCAGCGGCGCCAACCTGATCTCTCTGATTGCCGACAAGACACCGCTGATCACGACGATCATCAACAAGTTCGACACGGCGACGCGCGCCAACGACCTCATCGATGCCGATCCCAACGTGTTCGTGCTGGTGGACGAGAGCCACCGCAGCCAGACAGGGCGGCACGGGGGCTACGGCCAGTTCGCCATGAAGATGCGGCGGATCCTGCCGAAGGCCTGCTACCTCGGCTTCACCGGCACGCCGCTGCTGAAGAAGGAGAAGAACACGCTCTCTACTTTCGGCGGTCTCATTCACCAGTACACCATCGACGAGGCCGTCCCCGACGGCGCCGTCGTGCCGCTGCTGTACGAAGGGCGGATGGTCGAACAGCAAATCACCGGCGACGCGCTGGACCGCTGGTTCGACAAGATCAGCGAGGGATTGACCGACAAGCAAAAGGCGGACCTGAAACGGCAGTACTCGCGCATGGGCGCGCTCGCGAAGACCGGCCAGGCGATCCGCGCCAAGGCGTTCGACATCTCCGAGCACTTCCGTCAGCACTGGCAGGGGACGGGTTTCAAGGCCCAGCTGGTGGCGCCGTCCAAGGCTGCCGCCGTGCGGCTCAAGGAGGTGCTCGATGAGATCGGCCACGTCACCAGCGAGATCATCATCTCGCCTCCGGACGACACGGAAGGCAACGAGGAGGTGGACAACGAGTCCCGGGATCTCGTGAGGAAGTTCTGGGCGCGGATGATGGATCGCTACCAGTCCGAGGAGGAGTACAACCGCCAAGTCATCGAGGCGTTTAAGGGGTCCGGTGCCCCGGAAATCCTGATCGTCGTGTCGAAGCTCCTGACCGGCTTCGACGTGCCGCGCAACACGGTGCTCTACCTCTGCAAATCCATGCGCGACCATAACTTGCTCCAGGCGATCGGCCGCGTGAACCGGCTGTTCGAGGAGGGCGGCGCCGAGAAGCCCTTCGGCTACATCATCGACTACGAGGGGCTGCTCGGCGAGTTGGACAAGGCGCTTACCACGTACAGCGCGTTCGACGGGTATGACCCGGCCGATGTCGCGGGCACGGTGCACGACGTGCGCGAGGAAATTCGCAAGCTACCGCAACTGCACGACCAGCTCTGGGACCTGTTCAAGCCAGTCAAGAACAAGCGCGACATGGAGCAATTCGAGCAGTTCCTCGCCGACGAGGCCATCCGGCAGGACTTCTATCAGCGCCTGCGCGCCTTCAGCCGATGCCTGCATATCGCCCTGTCGTCGGACAAGCTACTGGACGTTCTCGACGAGGATCGCGTCGACCGGATGAAGCGCGACTGGAAACAGTTCTCCGAGCTGAGGCGCTCTGTCCAGATCCGCTACCAGGAGCGGGTGGATATCGCGGAGTACGAACCGAAGATCCAAAAACTGCTCGATGACCATGTGGTGGCCATGCCGGCCGAAACCATTATCGACCTGGTCAACATCAACGATCCCGATGCCCTGCGCGAAGTGGTCGCGGAAACCGGAGTGTCGGACGCATCGAAGGCCGACCGCATCGCCAGCGCCACGCGACGCACAATCACCGAGAGGATGGAGGAGGATCCGGCTTTCTACCGCCGTTTCTCGGACATGCTGGAAGAGACGATCCGCGATTACCGGCAGCGGCGCATCTCCGAGCGCGACTACCTTAATAGCGTGGTCGATCTCGCCGGCAAGGTGGCTAAGAAGGACCACGGGCGCACGGTGCCAGATCCGGTCAAGGGCAACGACGACGGACAGGCCTTCTTCGGCATCCTCGACGGCGCCCTCATCGACAAGGGGGGGGAGCCCGTCGATCAGGCCGAGACGGCGAGGATCGCACTCGACATCATCGAGATCATCAAGGAGCATCACATCGTCGACGTGTGGGCGAACGATGTTGCCCAGAACAAGATGCGGAACGCCATCGACGACTACTGCTTCGACGTGCTGCGCGACGAAAAGGGCATCGACCTTCCCATCGAGCTGATGGACGACCTCGAAATGAGAATTATGAACCTGGCGCGGGCGAGGTTCCCTGGATGACCCGCGAGCTCGGCTCGGTTCGATACGGCGAGCATTTGATCGAATTCGTCGTGGTTCGCCGGGAGCGATCGACCCTGGAGATCGCGGTCGAACCCGACGCCACGGTGGTGGTAGCGGCGCCCACCAATGCCGCGCCTGAGGCGATCGCGGCGAGAGTGCGCAAGCGCGGGGCGTGGGTGCGGCGGCAGCAACGGTACTTCGCCCAATTCATCCCGCGGACGCCAGATCGGCGCTACCTTTCCGGGGAGACCCATCTCTATCTCGGCAGGCAGTATCGCCTGAAGGTCGTTCACGACGTGCGCCACCAAGTCCGGTTGATCCGGGGCTTTATCGTCGTTCGCAGCCGGCGGCCAAACCGCCCGGACGTGACCCGAGATCTTGTTGAGGAGTGGTATCGCGACCGGGCGCAGGCAAAGTTCGCCGAGCGCCTCGAGATCAATGTTGGCCGTTTCCCTGATCCCGATACGTTCCGTCCAAAGGGGCTGATTGTCCGCCAGCTTCGCCAGCGGTGGGGTTCGATGTCCCCATCGTCCCGCCTGGTGTTGAATCGGAGGCTTATCCAAGCACCCGTGGACGCCATCGACTACGTGATAACGCACGAACTCTGCCACATCGCCGAGCCCCACCACGGCCCGAAGTTCCTCGCCCTTCTCGACCAGGTCATGCCCGACTGGCCGAAGCGAAAAGAACGACTCGAGCGGAAGATGGCGTGATCGAAGGGCGGACGACCGATTGATGGCTTTGATGCACAAATCGGTCATGGTCAAGCTGACCAGAGGTGGGGCTTGGGGTACAGAGGCGGCCGGCTTAGTCTGGAGCCCCGATGCCGCACAAGGTGAACGAAACCCGGCCGCCACAAAATCCCGAAGGGCCATGACCTGTAACGGCGCGCACGGGGCATGGGGTGGAGTCATTAGCGGCGCCGGTCGGAACCCCGATCTTCCTGCAAATCACCCAATGAAGTGAATTTGTTAACAGAGCTTGTCTGGGGGTCCCGGTTGAGTGCCGATCCACACCGAAGGCCGTATTCACGCCTCGTCTGCCAGGGCGCGATACAGGGTAGTGCGGGACACCCCAAAGCTTCTGGCGATGTCCCTGATGCTCTCGGTCTTGGCCAGCTTGCGGGCGTGGGCGACCTGGTCGGCGGTGA
>REEP01000070.1 GCA_007695045.1 Rhodospirillales bacterium
GCGGCCGCGCCGGGCGCGGCAGCGGCCGCCCGGGGTGCCGCGGCCACGGCCGCCAGCCGCGGGCCGCCGGCGCCGCCGGCCAGCACCGTGTTCACCCGCCGAAAGCCGCGGTCCAGCAGATCGGCCATGTGATCGTTGCGCGTCTGTGCCGAGCGCCCGCCGAACACCACCCCGATCAGCCGCCGGCCGTCCCGTTCCGCCGAGGCCACCAGATTGAAGCCGGAGGCGCGGATATAGCCGGTCTTGATCCCGTCCATCCCGGCATAGCTGGCCATCAACCGGTTGTGGTTGCGATGGTGGGTCCCGGCGAAGGTGAAATCGCGGGTGGAGAAATAGCGATAATACTTCCGATGGTCGCGGAGCAGTGCCACGGCCAGGGTTGCCATGTCCCGGGCCGTGCTGATCTGCCCCTCGTTCGGAAGGCCGTGCGGATTGCGGAACGTGGTGCGGGACATCCCGAGCTGGCGCGCCTTGGCCGTCATCGCCGCGGCGAAGTTGCTGACCGAGCCGCCGAGCCCTTCCGCCACCACCACCGCCACGTCATTGGCGGAACGGGTGACCAGGGCCAGGATCGCCTGCTCCACGGTGATCGTCTGTCCCGGTTTCAGGCCCAGCTTGGAGGGCGGCTGGGCGGCCGCGTTGGCCGAGACGGTGAAGCGGGTGCCATGGGCGATGCGCCCGCTCTCCAGCGCATCGAACACCAGGTAAAGCGTCATCATCTTGGTGAGCGAGGCGGGATAGCGGCGCCGGTCGGCGTGGCGTTCGTGCAGGATCACGCCGGTATCCACGTCCACCACCATGGAGGCATAGAGCGGATTGGCGGCTGCGGGTTTGGCGGCCCACAGCGGCATGGCGAGCGCCAGCACCAACAAGACAAGGACCGATCGGGCCCCACCACGGGACGAACTCGGCAGCCTCATCACATCCCCCCTCGGCAGCAAACATCCATGCCCACGGAATGGCTTAGCGCGCCATGCCGATAGATAACCTCAAACCGGGGGCCGCCGACAAGCACGATTTCGCGCCCGATGTGGCGGCGGCAGCCATCGCTGCCCGGAAACAACACCCGAAAGGGGGCCGCCCACCCGCCCGGCGACTGCGGGGAATTTTAGCCAAAGAAGGATAACGGACTGTTAACGTTGACGAGTCGGTGCAGCGGCGCGGGCACACCACCGACAAATCCTCCGCGCCCCGGCGGGGGCCGGGCACAGGCGGGATCGGTTCTGCGCCGCCGCTGTTGGCGCGCTCGCCGAGGCTTGCTAAGGTCACGCGTCACAATTCAACCGTGATTCGGTCCAAGGGGGGAGATGCCGGTGGCTACCGTCGCGACACGACCGTTCGAGGGGCAGAAGCCCGGGACATCCGGGCTGCGCAAGAAGGTCAAGACCTTTCAGCAGCCGCACTATCTGGAAAATTTCGTGCAGTCGATCTTCGACATCCTGGAAGGCTTCGAGGGCAAAACTCTGGTCCTCGGCGGCGACGGCCGCTTCCATAACCGGGAGGCGATCCAGACCATTCTGAAGATGGCCGCGGCCAACGGTTTCGGCCGGGTGCTGGTGGGTCAAGGCGGTATCCTGTCCACCCCCGCGGCCTCCTGCGTCATCCGCAAGCACGCCGCGTTCGGCGGCATCATCCTGTCGGCCAGCCACAACCCCGGCGGCCCGGACGAGGATTTCGGCATCAAGTACAACGCCACCAACGGCGGGCCGGCGCCGGAGAAGCTGACCGAGGCGATCTTCGCCCGTAGCCGGGAAATCACCGCCTACCGCATTGCCGAGGCCGGGCCGGTGGACCTGGATGCCCTCGGCACCCGGGCGCTGGACGGCATGGCGGTGGAGGTGATCGACCCGGTCGCCGATTACGCCGAGTTGATGGAAACCCTGTTCGATTTCGATGCCATCCGCGACCTGTTCGCCGGCAGCTTCCGCATGTGCTTCGACGGCATGCATGCGGTCACCGGGCCCTATGCGCACGCGATCCTGGAAGGTCGGCTGGGCGCGCCGGCCGGCACGGTGATCAACGGCACGCCGTTGCCGGACTTCGGCGGCGGCCATCCCGATCCCAACCTGGTGCACGCCCACGACCTGGTGGCGGCCGTGGATGCGCCGGACGGGCCCGATTTCGGCGCCGCTTCCGACGGCGACGGTGACCGCAACATGGTGATCGGCAAGACCTTCTTCGTCACGCCCAGCGACAGCCTCGCGGTGATCGCCGCCAACGCCGCGTTGGCCCCCGGTTACGCGGGGGCGCTGGCCGGCATCGCCCGGTCGATGCCCACCAGCCAGGCGCCGGACCGGGTGGCGAAAGCCCTCGAAATTCCCTGCTACGAGACGCCGACGGGGTGGAAGTTCTTCGGCAACCTGCTCGATGCCGGGCGGGCGACGCTGTGCGGGGAGGAGAGCTTCGGCACCGGCTCCGCCCACGTGCGCGAGAAGGACGGCCTGTGGGCGGTGCTGTTCTGGCTCAACATCCTGGCCAAACGGCGCCAGTCGGTGGCCGAGATCGTGCAGGACCACTGGCGCACCTTCGGCCGCAACTATTATTCCCGGCACGACTACGAGGGCGTCGACTCGGACGCCGCCGACGGTGTCATGGTGCACCTGCGCGGGCGGCTGTCGGGGCTGTCGGGCACCCGCCTGGGCCGCTACGAGGTCGCCTTCGCCGACGACTTCGCCTACACCGATCCGGTCGACGGCAGCATCACCCGCAACCAGGGGGTGCGGATCGGCTTCACCGACGGCTCCCGCATCGTCTACCGCCTGTCCGGGACCGGCACCGAAGGGGCGACACTCCGCGTCTACGTGGAACGGTTCGAGCCCGACCCGGACCGCCACGACCAGCCGACCCAACAGGCCCTGGCCGACCTGATCACGATCGCCAACGACACCGCCGAAATCGCCGCCCGCACCGGCCGGGACAAGCCGACCGTGATCACCTGAGGACACCCGTGGGGCGGCATGGCCGCAGGCGCATGCCGCCCCGGCAGACTTTGCAAAAGAAGAGCCAGGACGTGCATGCCCGGGACAGGACCGGGACAAGCCCGGGCAAGTCTGTTGTCTCTTTCTCTCTCGCCACTATTCCAGCAGGGGTTGCCCGCCGGCCTGTGATATAATTCCTACACCAGACGAAAAAGCGCGCGGGGCGGCCGCCGGCGCCGTCGGCGCGGGCGGAAACGGCGCCCATCGGGGCGGTCGTGGCCGGCGGTCGGGTGCACATCCGATGCAGTTTTGGTGCGAAAAAGCGCGATCCGGTTTCGAAAAAAACCCGTTTTTACAGCCCAACCCCTTGATAGAAAACAAAACCAGGGCCTCTCCCGCACGAAAATGTATGCATCTGTTATCATTTGTTATCATTTTGAAGATTTTCGTGTTTAGAATCAATAAGTTAAACTTTCACGGCCAAGCCCGCTCCGGCGTTGCGCCGAGATAACCCGCCATGATGCCACAGTCCCACCGGCCAGTCAAGGCACATATTCCTACCAAGCCGCCATCGCGGCGATGGTCACGGCGCCGGCGCGGGATTTTCGTCAGAGTCCGCCAATCGGACCGAAGCGAAGCGCACTGCGGCGAACCCGCGGCACAAGCTCGCGACGCCCATGCGTCGGACCGCGCCTTCCGGTATTCTGGTGGGCCTGCCCGGGATTGTCCGCGGAGTCACTGCCCATGTCGGAATTGCTGCCCGAGCCGCTCGCCGATGTCCTCGACGCCGTCCCGCTCGATCCGATCGCGCTGGAAAGCCTGCAGATGCGCGTGG
>REEP01000064.1 GCA_007695045.1 Rhodospirillales bacterium
TCAAGGACCGGGACGAGGTGGTCGGCAACCAGACCCGGGTGAAGGTGGTCAAGAACAAGCTGGCGCCGCCGTTCCGGATGGTCGAGTTCGACATCATGTACGGTGAGGGCATCTCCCGGACCGGTGAACTGCTGGACCTCGGCACCAAGGCCGGGGTGATCGAGAAGTCCGGGTCCTGGTTCTCCCACGGCTCGGAGCGGATCGGCCAGGGCCGGGAGAACGCCAAGACCTACCTCAAGGAGCACCCGGAGGTCGCCCAGGCGATCGAGACCAAGGTGCGGGAGAACGCCGGCCTGGTGTCCGCGTCCCTGATCACCGGCGAGGACGGGGCCAGCGACGCGCCCGTCGACGACGCCAGCTGAGGGCCGGTGCCAAGGCGACGCCGGGCGTTCGCCCCGTTCTGCCGGCTTGGCCGGCCGTCGCCCCCCCCATGATCCGGCCATCACGCCGGGCGCGCTCCCCGCAGGCGCCGTAAGAGGCCGTCCACCGACACGGCCCCCGCCCCCTTGACCACCAGGACGCTCAGCAAAAACAGCCAGAGGGTGCGCTGGTCCATGATCGCGCTGTCGGGGAAGCGGTCGAACAGGCTGCCCACGGTCTTGGCGTCGACACCGTGGAAGGCGATGTCGACATAGGACTGCACCACCACGAAGACGATCATGCCGAGAGCGGCGATGCGGGTGAACAGGCCGGCAACGATGAGTACCGGCAGGAGGAATTCGGCATAGGTGCCGAGGGCGACGACGATCCCCCAGGGGACGGTCGGCACCGCCGACGGATTGTAGCCGTAGGCCTCCACCACCGGCGGCAGGATCTGGAAATAGGCGGCGTCGCGAATGCGGAAGAAACCGAACAGGCCGGGTTCGATCTTGGTGAGGGCGGAGTTCCAGTAGTAGCCGAACAGCACCCCGGCAAACGCGAACCGGGCGGCGAGGCCGAGAAACCAGCCGTCCAGCCCGCGTTCGACCACACCGAACACGCGGTCGTGCAGCCGAACGACGAAATCAGCCAAGCGGCCCATGGTCGACTCCTGGGGTCTCGGTGGCCAGGGCGGCAACCAGGCCGGCCTGGAACAGTGCGGTGATCTCGGCTGCGAGATCGAACCCGGGTTCGGCCGTTCCCGCCGCGGCGGCGGCGCCAAGGGTGTGGCCGCCGGCAAGCGCGCTGAGAAACGCGGCACTGGCCGTGGGGATCGCCCGCACGCTGACGACGTCGTAGGGACGGCTGACCAACGCCGTCTCCGCCTGCGCCAGCTCGGGGCGAAGGCCGGTCTCCCGGCCGGTGACATCGGCCCACAGGCTTGCCACCGGGAAGCGCGAGGCGACCAGGCGGACCGCGGGGTGCAGCACCAGTCGCATGTCCGGCAACCGCTCGCCGGGCACGGCCGCGAGCGCCGGTGCTGCCAGCGGCGTCGCTTCGGCGGCGTTGTAGGCTTCCGTCCAGGCCCATTCCAGCCGGGCGACATCGCCCAGGTAAGGGACACCCGCCGCCGGCGGAAACGCGGCAATCCAGTCCGGAAACGCACCACCCCACAGGATCAGCACCGGGCTCTCGGGCGGATGGGCACGGACGAACGCAGCGCCGGCGGCCCGGAAGAACTCCTCGCCAACCAGGGCGCGCACGGCCGGAAACGTCTCCCCCAGGGCATCCACCAGCCCGACCAAGACATTGTTGCGGTGGACGGCGAAGCGCGCATCGGCCGGCCCGGGTTCAGCCGGATCGAGCAGCGCCGCCGCCATCGCCGCCTCGGTTTCAGCCGGCGACGGCATGGCGCGGGGCCTCGGCGGTGCGCATGATCCGGTCCGCCGCTTCCGCCTCGGCCAGCAGCATGTGAAACGCCGGCACCGCATTGTCCCACTCGATCAGGGTCGGGAGCGGGCCGGTCCGGGCGACGAGCCGGGCATAGAGGGCACGGACGGCGTCATCCATCGGCCGGTCGTGGGCATCGATCAGCAGCCGCCGGCCCTCGGGGCCGGTTTCGGTGGCATGGCCGGCCAGGTGGATCTTGCCGACCAGGTGGAGCGGGAAGGCGTCCAGGTAGGCGGCGGCGTCAAAGCCCTGGTTCACCGCAGAGACGTAGACGTTGTTGACGTCCAGCAGCAGGCCGCAGCCGGTCCGCTCGGCGATGTCGGTGAGGAACTCTATCTCGCCCATGGTCGCCTCGGCGAAGGCGATGTACGCGGACGGGTTCTCCAGCAGCAGGCGCCGCCCGAGCGCAGTCTGGGCTTGGTCGATATGAGCCGCCACCCGGCTGAGCGTTCCCGCATTGTAGGGCAGCGGCAGCAGGTCGTTGTAGAAAATGCCGCCGTGGCTGGACCAGGCGAGATGCTCGGAAAAGCCGGCCGGCTGGTAGCGGTCGATGAGTTGGCGCAGCCGCATCAGATGCTCGCTGTCGAGCCGTCCCTCGCCGCCGATGGAAAGGCCGACCCCATGCAGCGACAGCGGCCAGCGGGACCGCAGGGATTCCAGCATGCGGTGGGGTGGGCCGCCCGCCCCCATGTAGTTTTCGGCATGAACCTCGAAAAACCCGACGTCCGGATCGCCCCGGTCGATCGCCGGCCAGTGTCGCGGCTTGAAGCCGACGCCGGCGCGGCGGGGCAGCGCCGTGTCGGCAGGTCCGGGAAATGCAGGGGCTTTCATTGGGTGTGATCCGGCGTGGAAGTCGGCCGCCCGGGCCGTTTCGCGGGGCCCAGGGCAGCCATCCATGGTGCCGCTTAAGCGGGCAGGTCGCGATCCAGCGGCTCCAGCGAGCCCTTGCGGTCGTCCGGCAACTGATACTCGGCCGAGACACCTTCGGCACCGTACTTGAGGCAGTCGCCGGCGGGAACCAGGGTCCAGGCGTTGCCCTGGTAATCCACCGTCGACGTGCCGGCGCACGTGGTGCCCGGCCCGGCGGCACAGTCGTTCTTGCCGGCCAGCGAAATGCCGTAGCACTTCTCCTGGGCCTGAGCCTGGGCCGGCGACGGCGCCGATACCGCGGCGGCGGCCATGGCGACCGCGGAGGTGAGGGCGGCGGCGGTGACGAGACTGGTCATGGACTTCATGGGACTTTCTCCTTTGCTGTTCAATTAGCGGGTCCGGACGGATCACGCATGTTGCGGGCCGGTCTCAGTTGGCGACCGGGGCCTGCCCTGCCGGCAGGTCGGGCACGCTGCGGGTCGATGCCGGCTTGGGATCGAGCTCGGGCCACCGGCCCTCGGCGGCGACGATGTTGCCGGGAATGTCTTCCTCCCAGAGGGTGGTGACGGACGGCTGCAGGTTGAGGTACAGCTTGTCGTCGACGTACTGGGGGCCGGCAAAGGCCGGAGCCGCAGAAGCAAGAGCCATGCCCAACGCGGCAGCGGCACTGAAACCAGATGACCTGAACATGTTTTAGACCTCAGTTGCGAGCTCTCTTAAGCAATTCCAGCCCGATGCCGCCCCGATCCAAATGCGCGTCTGCTTACCCGAAGCCGTTTCTGACTGGTTGACTTCCCGGCCTTTCGAGACCTCGCGCATATAACCACGCGAGTTCGTCAACGCGAGTAGCGTTTTCATGACGATAGATAACAAGCGCGTGAGGGGGCGCCGGTGCCGCCCGCGGGGGTGCCGACCCGCTTGTTGATCGCCCCTGGCAGCGGCCGGTTGGTCGCGCTCCGCGGCTTCCGGGCACCACCGGTCGCCGGCCCCGAGTTTTCAACGGAATCTCAAGGGTAACCGACGATCCTGCGGCATCCATCGGGCCCATCCGTGGGCCCGCGGCAAGCACCAAT
>REEP01000008.1 GCA_007695045.1 Rhodospirillales bacterium
GGGCGCGCCGGCAGGATCGCGGTGCCGTAGTGCGCCGCCATGTGGGCATAGGTCGACGCGTAATTTTGCGGACCATCCACATCACCAAGAACCTACAAATTAAGACGCAAATCGGGGCTGACCTCGACCAGTAGCTTGTTGATGGACTGCAAGGTCTCAGTTCCAACCTCCTGGCCGTCTCCCAACGTGACGGATAGTTGGAATTGGAGGGGCACACCGGCTGCAGCTTTCACGACTTCCGGCAACACATCGACCAAATCCTGCAGGGCGGAGGGTTCCAGCGCGGCCGAGGAGGTATAGGCGCCTTTCGGCTTCGGCACGTAACCGCCAGGCTGGGGCTCTCCCATGCCACCCGGCGCGGCAGGCGGCTTCAGCGTCACTGCCGAGGCGCCAGCCATCTCACAAGGCCAGGAACCGCTGCCGGACACAAGTTCTATCCAGCGAGCCTTGATGGCATCGTCGATCGCACGACGCAGCACCGTCCAGGGGATGGAGCGGCCGATCTGGGCAGACAGGCCAACCGAAAGCGCGAGTGCCGTGGTCTGCCCATCTTTCCAAGCGTCCGGCACCGCATCCTGCATCAGGCGATCAACGGAAAGAGGCGGCATCGGTGCCCGCAGCTGAGCAGTTGCGGTCAGGACACCGGAGGGTACCGGCTCGCCCTGGAAGCTCGCGGGTCCGTTCACGAGCCAGAGGATGCCCTGCCGGACAGCATCCGAGATTGCGGCTTCGACGGCCGCGGCAGGACAGGCGGGGATGATTACGGGCTCCTCATATCCCTCGCGCTGCACCATGACCGTCCGGCCGCCCGCAAAATACGAGATCACGTCAGCGACGGTCACGGAGTCGCCGTTCCAGAGGCCCGGCAGGATACCGGGGGCCAGGACACTCGGATGGAGTTCGGACAGAGTCGCCTTTTCGGGCAGGAACACCTCAAGGGCGGGCTCCCTGCGGGCCGTCTCGTCAATCGGCGTGCGCCACCAGGTCTTGACCGATTTGTCGGGTCGGGTGAGCGACGCAATGAAAACGCCTGCCTGCACACCCTGGTCAACGGTGTCGAGGATCTCCTTCTGGCGCAGCATCTTCGGCAGCTTCGGATTCTCTGCAAACGCGCTCACCAGGTCCTTCACACGGCGGGAAGGCTCGTCTTCGCGCCAAAGGTCATAGGGTCCACCCGGCAGCATCGCCTCGGCGCTGATCGCCGTGTCCTGGATGCGCGAGCGCTTGTCGGCCTTGACGGTCGAGAACAACAGGTCCGAGCCGACCGTGATTTTGAACGCATGGATGTCGTTCCGCTCGTTCACGGTGATGACGATCGACCAGGCCTGACGGATCGCATCGGGGATGCGCTTGCGCGCCTGATCCGTCCATGTCGCGAGCATCTCCTCGCGTAGCGGATCCTGCTGCTGGTCTCTGAGTTGGCTGCGCACTTCCTCCCAGCCGAGATACTCGCGGATGCGGGTGCGAACCGCATCGAGACCATCGCGCGATGGTGTTACCAGTACGACGGCATTGCGGAAGGTGCGGGGACGATCGGCGCCCGTCGTCTCGTCGATGAACCGGCGGGCCTCCGGGCTTGGCTTGCCCGAGTCGGAGACGGCCCTCGGACCCAGCACGGCGAAGTGGAAGTCGCCGTCGTTCTCGATATCGCGAGGCCGTTCCGGGAGCGTGTGAACCCGGGCACCGGCACCAGCCGCGCCCTGAGTCAGGCTCTTCGTCTGCTGGACATCGGCCAGCAGCTTCAGCTCGATCGCCTCCGCCGTTACGCGGTTGTTGCAGGCGTCGTGATGCATCTGCTTCAGGTTCGGCCGGTTGCCGAGACGCCATGCCTTCGGCAGGGCCTTGGACTGGCCATTGTCCGAGACATCGCTGGCGAACTCGGCCTCGTCGAGGAACCAGGACAGTTCCGTCCAGCGGCGGAGCCCCTTCTCGAACTCGATGCGGTCGGGGCGCGTTGCGCTCACCAGCGCCACCAGATCCGGCGTGCGGGCCTTCTGGCCGATCGGCTGAGAGCTCAGAAAGACCGCGCAGACGGCCTGCTCCATCTCCCGGAATTTTAGCCCGGGCTGCTCGGTCTGGATCATGCGCGCCTTGGCAAGCTCGCCTTCCAGGATCGCGGTCCACTCGTGCCCGCGGCCCTCGGTGACCTCGCGTGTGGCGATACCGGTCAGTTCGCGCGCCGCCTCGGCGATGCCCTTCTGGTCCGGTGCCGGCAAGAACACGTTCGGGCCGACCAGGGGCGAGCTGTCCCATTTCTCCGTGTCCCGTAGCGCGAGCGCGAACGT
The DNA here is from genome assembly GCA_007695045.1 of Rhodospirillales bacterium. GTDB lineage: Bacteria > Pseudomonadota > Alphaproteobacteria > Rhodospirillales > Defluviicoccaceae > REEP01. The sequence goes on from REEP01000008.1 coordinate 2,286, forward strand.
CCGCAGGATGCCGCGCGTGCGCTGGAACCCATCGAGCTGCGTCCAGCGTGTATAGAAGACGTCGGTCAGATCGGGGTGGAAGGGATAGCTGCGGAGGAACCGATCCTCGGCGTTCTTTCTGTCCTTGCGAACCGTCTCGTCGATGTCGGCGATATTGGCCACCGCCGTCGTGACGTGCGGGCGGAAGGCCTCAGGATCAGTGATTGATGCCGTTTCGAAGAAGCGGCGGCGCAGCACCTCGGCCACGTCCTCCTTCTGCACCGGCTGGACGCCTTCCTCCTTCTGCCGGTTGAAGATCTCGAAGATCTGGGCGATCAGCTCCTTGCCGAACGGATCGCGCTTCTCCGGATCGGAGGCGAGCAGGGAGGCGACCATGGCGCAGCGGTCGACCTTGGTGACCGCCTGACAGAGGTACTGGAAAAAGTCGACCAGGCGGCCGCGCCAGACCTCGGCCATCGCCACCTTCTCGCGCGCGTACATCAGCACTTCGTCGATCAAGACGAGGGTTGAAAGCCCCTCGGCCTGTGGCCGCGACAAGAGGTCGACGAGCAGCGGCTCCGCAGGAGGCGTTTCGCGCTCCTCAGCCTTGCCATCGGCATGCAGGGCGCGCAGCCCGTCGTCTCCTGCGATCTGGAACGCGAGCACGCTCCAGGGGTGCTTCAACCAGCGCATCTCGCCCTTCGGCCCGCGCACCTCCATGCCTTTCTCGACGTCGAGCTTGTCGAAACTGAGGGCCACCACCCGCGCCGTCGGCAAGGGGGTGCCGATATGCGACTTGAACTGCTCGATGGCGGGCAGCGTGGGCAGAGATGCGGGTTCGTGCACGAGGTGGCGGAGCGTCACCAACGTATGAGTTTTGCCACCTCCGTAGGTGAGCTCTAGCTGGCGGATGGCCTTGGTATTCTTGCCTGCAAGGCGGAGTACGACGTCCTTCGCCAGTTCGCGCAACGAAAAGGTCGGATAGGTGAGCGCGAAGAACCGAGCGGGATCTTCGTAGATCGGTCGCGCGCCCCTCTGCATCATCACGTCGTGCAGGTCGGCGGCGAAGTCGGCCAGCGACAGCGCGCCTGTGCGCACGTCCTCGCGCAGCTTCACCACGCCGTGCCAAGGGGTCCAGGGAAGCTTCTGTGCCATTTCAGACCTCCATGCCGATCTGGCGTGGCGCTGAGATGCCGCCGCGCGATGCAATGTGGTTCGAGAGGGATTCCAGGATCGAGCGCTCCTCGGACCCGGCCGGGGCCAGCTCGATCAGCGCCTGGAGGAGCTGGGCGAACAGCGCGTTCCGCTTGAGCCCGCGCGTGTCGAGATAGTCATCGACCTTCGCCTCGTCGCCGGCGCGCCAGAGATGCATCAGCCGGTGCGCCTGGTCGATCAGCGGCACGGGGCGCCCGCCCGGCGCCTCGAGCCCGAGCGTTTTGCCCCTCCGCTGGTTCCAGG
>REEP01000031.1 GCA_007695045.1 Rhodospirillales bacterium
GGGACCAGCACATCCACGTGGACGGCGTGCGCAACGGCGTCTACCGCGATGCCGTGACGGGTGGCGAGATCCACGTGGGCGACGGCAGCCTGTCGTTCGGGGTGCGCGGCAACTCCGCCGGCATCTGGGTCCTGGACGGCCCGGGCAAGATCGGCGACGACGGCCCCTGGCTGAGGTGAGCGACTAGCCGCGCCATCCCCGGAGTCGGGAAGGGCGTCGCTGCACCTTCATCACGGTTCAGGTGGGGAAATCTGGAGCGGGCGAAGGGATTCGAACCCTCGACTTCAACCTTGGCAAATGCCGGGGCCGGCCGGCAAAGCGCTACGCCTTGCCTCTGGCGCTGATCATGCTCGAGGACAGGCACCGGCCCGAAACCCTCGCCCGGGCCCTCGCCCTCCTGGACGGGCTCCACCAACGCGTCGTCCGGGCAAAGGTGGTGTGAAACAAGGCAGCAGGGAGGCCGTCTCGAAATGGGGCGGCGTCTTTGCTATCGTCCCCCTGGCCGCGACAAGGGGTATAGGCAACATGAGATTCATTGCATTAGATGTTGAGACCGCCAATGCAGATATGGCATCGATCTGCTCAATTGGCGCCGCCGTGTTCGACAACGGCCAGCTCTCCGAAGAGTGGTATAGCCTTGTCGATCCCGAGGACTACTTCGACCCGGTGAACATCTCCATCCACAGGATCGACGAGAGCATGGTCGCCGGGTCGCCAACCTTCGGCACGGTCGCTCCAACCATCGACAAACTTCTTAGAGAGGCGGTGGTCGTCACGCATACGCACTTCGACCGGGTCGCTTTGCACCAAGCCGGGCACCGTTACGGCCTCCAACCACTCCGCTGCAACTGGCTCGATTCAGCGCGGGTGGCGCGGCGAGCGTGGGCAGATTGTGCCCGAAGTGGCTACGGGCTCGCGGCCGTCTGCCGGCGGATCGGCTACGAGTTCCGGCACCACAACGCCCTTGAGGACGCCAAGGCTGCTGGGCACGTGCTCCTCGCGGCCATGGCTGAGACGGGCCTTGACCTTGAGGGGGTGCTTCGCCGCGTTCGCCAGCCCATTGACCCCAGCACTGTGCGGGTGGTGCGGGTGGCACGCGACGGCAACCCCGACGGCCCACTCTACGGAGAGGTGGTCGTGTTCACTGGTGCATTGGAGATCCCCCGGCGCGAGGCGGCCGACCTAGCAGCGTCTCTTGGGTGCGAGGTCGCAACCGGCGTGACCAAGAAGACGACGCTGCTGGTCGTGGGAGATATGGACGTGCAGCGCCTCGCCGGTCATGAGAAAAGCTCGAAGCACCGCAAGGCCGAAGAGCTGATCGCAAAGGGCTTCGCACTTCGGATCATCCGAGAGACGGACTTCCGTGAGCTGGTAGCCATGGCCTAGGTGGGCCCTCAAGCTGCTCCCCCGGCCCCCCCCGGGGGCCACTGGTGGAGCGAGGCCGCCTCAAGCGGCCCTTGTAACTTCTTGTTTCCCATTGGAAAAGCTGGAGCGGGCGAAGGGATTCGAACCCTCGACTTCAACCTTGGCAAGGTTGCGCTCTACCCCTGAGCTACGCCCGCGCGGATCCATGTCCGGAACCGGGAGTTTAGGCGCTCGCGCTGGGTTTGCAAGCCCCGTGTCGCCAGTGTGCTGCCAGTGTCTTGCCGAAGGGGACAGCACGCCTCAGGGTCGCGGGTGGTGGGACGTGATCCCGCCGGTATCGCCCCGCGAACGAGCGGTCGAACGGCAATCATTTGTCAACGTTGGCAAACCCATAATGCTGATCGCGCCGCGTGCCGCAGACATCGTGAATGACCGCAGGCCGGCACGCCAGAGCCGGCCGCGCCAAGAAGGGTGACTCCAGTGCCCAAGGAACTGCGCAAGATCATGTTCACCGCCGACGAATTGCAGGCGGCCGTGATCAATCACTGCCTTCATGCCGGCAAGGCCTTGCCCAAGGGCCGGATCGAGCGCCTGCAGGTGAGCAAAACCCCGGAAGCCATGGTCATTCTGCACTTCGACGTGGAGAACGCCAACGGCAGCGAGGTGGTCCTGAGCCGGGAAGCGGTCGGCGCCGCCCTGATTCGGTATTGCATGCAGAACGATATTCCGCTGCCGCGCTCTGCCGGCAAGGGGGTCCAGCCGGACGGCGATGGCATCGCCCTGATGTGCAACTTCGTGTACGCGGTCGACTGACGCGGTGCCGGCACGCCGGGCATCTTGATGATTGCGCACTGATCACGCCTGCAAGAACACTGCCCGCACTGGGGTGGCGACGTGGCGCAGAACTTCCACGTCAATCCGCCCCCTCGCCAAAAGAATGCGGCGTCGTCCCGTAGTCTTGGCGTGTGGTCGTACTTTCGGACAAACATAGTTCTGTAAAAACAAAAAGAATGCCTTCGGTGGGTCCGGAATCTGGCGTGCTGGCGACCGGTCTCGGGCACGCGGCCTCCAGCCGGCCTTGACACGCGGTCCCGGCTCACCACTTCGCTTGAGTTCCGGCCCGGTTGCGGCCCGAAGTGCGGGCAGCGATCATCCGGTCGTGTGCGGCACTGACGGACAGGGCCGAAAGACGACGCAAGCGAGAGACGATCCCGATGACAACCGATACAGCCCCGGTCGTGACCAGTCCGGGGGCGGCGCCGACATACCGGTCGCGCCGGACATTTGCCATCATCTCCCACCCGGATGCCGGCAAGACCACGCTGACCGAGAAGCTCTTGCTGTTCGGCGGGGCGATCCGCATGGCCGGCCATGTCAAGGCTCGCGGCGAACGCCGGCGCACCCAGTCCGACTGGATGGAGATGGAGCGGGCCCGCGGTATTTCGATCACCAGTTCGGTGATGACGTTCGAACGGGACGGCATCACGTTCAATCTGCTTGACACCCCCGGCCACCAGGACTTCAGCGAGGATACGTACCGCACCCTCACGGCCGTGGATTCGGCGGTGATGGTGATCGATGCCGCTCGCGGCATCGAGAGCCAGACCCGCAAGCTGTTCGAGGTGTGCCGCTTGCGCGATATTCCGATCATCACCTTCGTCAACAAGATCGACCGGGAGGGGCGGGATCCGTTCGAGATCCTGGACGAGATCGAAAGCACACTCGCCCTGGACGTGGCGCCGGTGACCTGGCCGGTGGGGATGGGGCTGGACTTTCACGGCTGTTACGACCTGCGGTCGGGCCGGTTCGCGACCTCGGACGAGGGGCCGGGTGGCCGGTTCCAGCAGCACATTGCGACCACCGGGACCGACGATGCGGCGCTGGCCGCACGCGTGCCGGCCGCCGTGTTGGGCTCCTTTGCCGAGGGTGTTGACTTGGCGCGCTCAGCCTATCCCGCCATCGACCTGGATGGCTACCGGAGCGGGCACGTGACGCCGGTGCTGTTCGGCAGCGCCCTCAAGGATTTTGCGGTCGCGGAACTGATGGATGCACTGGCCCAATGGGCTCCGCCGCCGCGCCCGCAACCGGCCGAACCCGCCCCGGTGGCGCCGGACGAAGAGCGGGTGACCGGCTTCGTGTTCAAGGTCCAGGCCAACATGGACCCCAACCATCGCGACCGGGTGGCCTTCTTCCGGGTGTGTTCCGGGCGCTTCCGGCGCGGCATGAAGCTGGCCCAGCCGAGGGGCGGGCGCACGGTCGCGATCAGCAACCCGATCTTCTTTTTCGCCCAGGAACGGGAACTGGCCGACGAAGCCGTGGCCGGGGACATCATCGGCGTGCCCAACCACGGCACCCTCAGGGTTGGTGACAGCTTGAGCGAAGGTGCCGCTGTTCGCTTCACCGGTATTCCCAACTTTGCGCCGGAAATCCTGCGCAAGGTGCGTCTGGACGACCCGATGCGGGCCAAGCAGTTGCGCCGGGCGCTCGAAGACTTGGCCGAGGAGGGGGTGACGCAGGTGTTCCGGCCGCTGTTCGGGGCCGAATGGATCGTGGGCGTCGTCGGCCAACTGCAGCTGGAAGTTCTGGCTGACCGTATCACCACCGAATACAAGGTCGCCATAGGCTTCGATGGCGCTCCGTATGAGACCGCACGCTGGGTCAGCGCCGAGGATCCCGCTGTCCTCAAGCGCTTCATCGAACGCGAACGGGCAGCGATGGCCGAAGATCGCGACGGGGCCCCGGTCTACCTCGCGCGCAATGCGTGGGCCCTGAACCGCACCCGGGAAAACTGGCCGGACATCCGCTTCGACGCCACCCGCGAGCGCGCCTGAGCTTCCGAAACGCGAGCTGGTTTGAAGGGCCGGCTGAGCCCAGGCCCGGAGTCGTGTGGTTTGCGCATCACGCGAGGTGCGTCCGATCGGCGAAAACGCATCTCATGCGCATGGCCGGGTTGACATGGCGGGATGAGTGGCGCAACTTTCCACTCAGTTCGACCGGGCTGTGCGCATCGTTCGAACCTATTGTTAGCTAGCGCAGCAATTATGTTGCTGTGCGGCAGTGAAACCAACGGCACGCACCGTGCATCACGCGCGGATGCCGTCACCAGTGAGGCGACCATGCAGTACGAAAGCCCGTTTCCGAACAATGATGCCGGTACCCGACCGGCCAGCTACGCCGATCGTTTTCCGGCCCGTCCCGGTACCACCGGCAACCCGGTCAAGCCGGCCAAGGGCGGCGCTCAGGTCCAGCGCGATCCGTATGATCCGCCGCGCTACTGGGACTACTTCCCCGGTACCGACTGAGACGGTTTGGGGTTGGATTGAGGCGGGCGCCTGTCTTCGTCGCCACCGCCGCTACTCACCCGGGAGGTTCGCTGGTTTTACGCCGAAGCCCTCGGCGAGCGCGCCGACCGGGTGCGGCGTTGGTTGCGCGGGCTCGCCGGTCGCCGGCCGGGGACCTTGTCTCTGGATGATGTCGCTTGGCGGCAGGATCGCTACCTGGTACGGCCCGGCTGCACCGACCTCGGCATCAAGATCCGCGAAGGCCGGCTGGAGGTGAAGGGCCGGCTGGCGATCGATGGCCTTGCCGGCTTGGGACGCGCGGGGCAGGGGTGCGTTGAAAGCTGGGCGAAGTGGTCGCTGCCGCCCGATCCGCGGGGTGGAGCGTGGTGGCAGCACCTCGCCCAGGTTGAGGCGGGAGCCGGATTCGTAACCGTTGCCAAGCATCGCTGGCTCTGGAGCGGCGCGCTCGGAACTGATCCCGGTCCCAATGCGCCGCAGATTCAGGTGGAGGTTACGCGGCTGCGATGCGGCCGAGGTGATGAGACTGAAGCGTGGACCCTGGGAATCGAAGCCGCGCCGCTGGCGGCTTGGCCCGGTCATGAGTTCACCGAGGTCACAGCGTGCCTGCTGGATGCGGCCGCGCTTCCAGTTCTCACAGCGTCCCGGTCGATGGGGTATCCCGCGTGGCTGGCCGGGCAGGGTGGCGCGGATCAGGCCTTCTGACCCCGCCCGGCCGCTGTATCAGCCAGCAAAAGACGTGAATATGATGGTCATTGCGATGACGGAAAGGGTCATTGACGTTGCGAGGACATATCGGACCGTGCCGGTGGAGACGGCAGCGCGGACCTTGTTTTCATCATGGACGGTATTCATCGGGTAACCTCCTCTGCGCCGCGACCCGGATTGAGACCTGCATTGGGTTGCGATGACCTTGGTACGTGCGCAGTGATGGCCCGGTTCACCGATTGCCGATCTTGGGCTCCTCCCCGCGAACCAGGCGTCTGATGTTGTCGCGATGGCGCCAGAAGCCGAGGAGGGCGAGGATCGCCGCGATGGCAACGGCGAACAGATCGACCAGCACCGCCATGGCTGCCGGCGAGACGGCCAGGGCCGCCAGGGCCGCCAGGGACGAGTAGCGGAACAGGGCTGCGATCGCGAGCCAGGTGGCGCAGGCGATCAGTCCCACCGGCCAAGCCGCGGCCAGCAACACCCCCAGCGTGGTCGCAACCCCCTTGCCGCCGCGAAAACCGAGCCAGACCGGGAAGTTGTGACCGACGACGGCGAACAGCCCGGCGGTCAGCCCGGCGGCATGGCCGTCGGGGCCGGCCAGGTGGTTGAGCAGCAGCACTGCTACCGCTCCTTTGCCGCCGTCCAGGAGCAGGGTTGCGCCAGCCAAGCCTTTGCGACCGGTGCGGAGCACGTTGGTCGCCCCGATGTTGCCGGAGCCGATGCGGCGCACGTCGCCAAGCCCGGCGAGACGGGTGAGGACAAGGCCGAAGGGTACGGAGCCGATGAGGTAGCCGGCAGCGGCGGCCAGCAGCAGAATCGACGTTGCGGCAAGTCCGTCCGGCATTCTCAGTCGTCGAGGGTGAACACGCGGCGGCCGTCCACCACGGTCATCACCACCCGACCCTGGACCGGCCGGTAATCAAACGGCGTGTTCTTGGACTTGCTGTACAGTTCGTACTCGCGCACGCGCCAAGCCCGATCCGGGTCGAACAAGGTCAGGTCGGCCGCCGCGCCTGCCGCGAGGCGGCCGGCCGCCAGCCCGAACAGGTCGGCCGGTCGAACGGTCAGCAAGGCCAGGACCTGTAACAGCGGCAGATGGCCGTTGTGGTACAGTTCCAGCGACACCGGGAGCAGTGTCTCCAGCCCGACGCCGCCGAACGCCGCCTGGCCGAACGGCAGGCGCTTGGCATCCTCGTCCTGGGGTGCGTGGTCGGAAGCGATGGCGTCGATGGTGCCGTCCGCCAAGGCGTCGACGATCGCCTGCCGGTCCATTTCGGTTCGCAATGGCGGCGACAGCTTGGCGAAGGTGCGGTAGTCGCCGATGGCGTTCTCGTTGAGCGCGAAATAGGGCGGGGCGGTATCGCAGGTGACGGGGAGGCCCCGGGCCTTGGCTGCCCGGATCGCATCAACCGACTGGCCGGTGGAGATGTGGCCGAAGTGCAGCCGGCTGCCGGTAAGTTCCACCAGCCGCAGATCCCGCTCCACGATGATCACCTCGGCCTCGCGAGGGATCCCGGCGAGGCCCAGTCGGGTGGCCATTTCGCCCGCGTTCATGTCGCCGTCGGTGGCCAGACTCGCCTCCTCCGGATGTTCCACCAGCAGCAGGCCGAAGGTGCGGGCATAGTTGAGGGCTTGGCGCATCACCTGAGCGTCGGCCACGGCCCGCACCCCATCGGTGAAGGCAACGGCCCCCGCTTCTGCCAGCATGCCCAGTTCGGCCAGCTGGCGGCCGGCCAACCCCTGGGTGATGGCGCCGTAGGGGTAGACCTTGGTCAGGCCGACGCTGCGGGCGCGGCGGGCGACGAACTCCACCACCGACATGTCGTCGATCACCGGCAGGGTGTTGGGCAGGCAGACCATGGAGGTGACGCCGCCGGCGCTGGCGGACCGGCCGGTGGAGGCGAGGGTGCCCTTGTGCTCCTCCCCCGGTTCACGCACCTGCACCCGCACATCCACGAGCCCGGGCGACAGGCAGAGCCCGGCGCAATCGATGACGGTGGCGCCTTCCGGCATGCCACCGGCGAACAGGCCGGGGCCGCACCCGGCGATGGTTTCGCCTTCGGTCAGCAGGTCCCCGATGGCGTCGAGGCCGGTGGCGGGATCCACCAGTCGGGCGCCGGTGAAGGCAAGGCGGCCGGCTTCGGGGTCGATGTGGAAGGTCATGGGGTCGCGTTCGAATCGATTCGGTTCAGATATTGTGCTGGGTTGTCTCGGTCAGGTTGGCACTCAGGAGTTCAAGACAAGCCATGCGCACCGCCACCCCCATCTCCACCTGTTCGTGAATGACGCTGCGGCTGTAGTCGTCGGCCACCACCGAATCGATCTCGACCCCGCGGTTCATCGGCCCCGGATGCATGATCAGTGCCTCCGGCTTGGCTTCGGCCAGCTTGTCGTAGTCGAGCCCAAAAAAATGAAAGTACTCGCGGATGGACGGCAGGAAGTTCCCCTGCATCCGTTCCGTCTGCAGCCGCAGCATCATCACGATGTCGCAGTCTTTGAGTCCTTCGCGCATGTCGTGGAACACCTGTACGCCCAGCCGCTCCGCTTCCGCCGGGATCAGGGTGTGGGGTGCCACCAGGCGCACCCGCGCCCCCATGATGGCGAGCAGGTGGATGTTGGAGCGGGCCACCCGCGAATGCACGATGTCGCCGCAGATGGCGACCTCCAGCCCCTCCAGCCGCCCCAGCCGGCGGCGGATGGTGAGGGCGTCCAGCAATGCCTGCGTCGGGTGCTCGTGGCTGCCGTCGCCGGCGTTGATGACGCAGCAGTTCACCTTCTCCGACAACAGCTTGACCGCACCCGATTCGGGGTGGCGCACCACCAGCACGTCGGGGTGCATGGCGTTGAGCGTCATCGCCGTGTCCAGCACCGTCTCCCCCTTGCGGATGGCGCTGGTGCTGACCGACATGTTGATCACGTCGCCGCCCAGGCGCTTGCCGGCCAGTTCGAACGAGGTGCGGGTGCGGGTGGAGGCCTCGAAGAACAGATTGATCACCGTGCGCCCGCGCAGCACGGATTTCTTTTTGTCGGCACGGCGGTTCTGCTCAACGTAAGTCTCCGAGCGGTCGAGCAGCGCCGTCACCTCCGGCGGGGTCAACCCCTCGATACCGAGCAGATGGCGGTGGGGAAAAGTGGGCACGGGCAGCGTTTCCTGAGATCAGCGGCCGGCACTATAGGGGCCGGCCGGAGCGGCTGGCAAGCGGCCGGCTGAACGCTCATAAAGCGAACAGGATAAGTGGCATGGTGACGAAGGCGGCCAGGGTGGTGGCGGTGATGGCGCCGGCCATGACGGCCGTGTCACCGCCCATCTGCCGCGCCATCACATAGGCGGAAGCGGCCACCGGCACGGTGGCCAGCAGCACCGCGATGCGCCGGGCCAGGTCTTCAGCGCCCAGGGCGAGGCAGAGCAGGAACGTGACGGCAGGCAACACGGCCAGCTTGAGTGTGGTCGCGGTGGCCACGACGCTTCGATTGGCGTGTACGGCTCGGAATTCCAGACCGGCGCCCACCGCCAGCAGCCCGATGGGCAGCGACGCCCGGCCGAGAATGTCCAGCGTCGGTTCGATCAGCGGCGGCAGGCCGAGGCCGGACACATTCAGGGCGAGGCCGATCAGGCATGCGAGGATCAGCGGATTGGTCGCCACCGGCCATACCGTCCCTCGCCATCCGAAGGCCGGCGACTGGCCCTTGCCCCAGCGCACCAGGGCGAGCACGCTCACCAGGTTGACCACCGGCACCACCACGGCGAGGCAGAGGCTGGCCAACGCCATCCCGTCGGCCCCGTACAGGGCCGCGGCCGCGGCCAGGGCCACATAGACGTTGGGGCGGACGCTGCTCTGGATCAGTGAGGTCAGGGCCGGGCCGTTCGGGCGAAGCCACTGTCGAATGGGGATCAGGCAGGCCAGAATCACGACCAAGATCCCGCCGACCGAGGCCATGAGCATGGGTGCCACGTCATGGCCGGCGAAATCGGCCCGGGCGATACTGGTCACCAGCAGCGCCGGGAAAAACACATAGAATGTGAAGCGTTCCGCCGGCGCCCAGAACGCATCTGGCACCAAATGTCGTTGCCGAACGGCGAAGCCGATCAGGATCACCGTGAACACCGGGGTGAGCGCCGCCAGGATGCCGATCACGCCGGCTCCGATCCCGGCGGTGCCGGCAGCCGCGCCAGGGCATCGAGAGCGCCCTGCAGGATGTAGGCGGCAGCCAGCTTGTCGATCACCTGGGCGCGACGCCGCCGGCTCATGTCGACCTCTTCAATGAGCATGCGCTGGACCCCCTGGGTCGACAGTCGTTCGTCCCAGAACGCGGCCGGCAGATCGTTGATGTCCAACAGGTTCCGGGTGAACTGACGCACCGACTGGCAGCGCGGCCCCTCGGTTCCGTCCATCTGCACCGGCAGTCCGATCACCAACCCGCCGACCTCATGGCTTTCAAACAGCGCCTGGAGGCGTTGGGCATCGGCCTGGAATCGGGTGCGCCGCAGCGTCTCCAGCGGCGTCGCGATGGTTCGGCTCACATCGGAGAGGGCGAGCCCGACGGTCTTGCTGCCGACGTCGAGCCCCATCAGCCGGTGGTGGCGCGCTAGCGCGGTGGCGAGGTCGGGAAGGGGGACGACGGGCATCAGCAGGGCCGGGCGATCAGCAGTCGCGGTGAGCAATGGCGACGGGCGACGGTCAACGCTGCGAGCGTTAGCTCCGGTGGCGCGTGAAGTCGAGCCGCCAGTCCGGACCACGGCGATGAATCCCGTTCAGGGCAGGTGGGGCTTGTTGGCGGACCGGTGTCTGGCGGCATGGCGGGAACGGCCGAACGTCGCTCATTAATGAGGCAATTGCACGCAAAGGTCGGATTGATGCCGTTTCTGCGAGCATTTCTTGCTCGGCTGTGGCGCAGGTTTCGCGGTTTCCAGCGCTGCGACGTCGCCGCGCGGCACCAAAATCATCAAACACATCAGAGAGTTATTCGACCTCACGCAGTGTTGAAGCGTGTTTGCGGTCATGTTGCACATTTTTTGCAGTCTCGCCGGGCAGGGGCGCCCGGGATGGGCCCGGCGTCCGTTCAGGAAAGGAAAATAACATGAACCCAAGAACCTTGTTGGTATGTGGGGCAATCGCCAGCAGCACCCTGATCTCCGCGGCCGCTGCGGAAACGGAGATCGGCCTGATTCCCGGCACCATTTCGGCCAACGTCACGCTGGCGACTGACTATACCTTCCGCGGCATCTCTCAGACGGACGAGGAGCCGGCGATCCAGGGCGGCTTCGATTACGAGGTCGAAACGGGGTTGCTGGGCACCAGCGCCTACCTGGGCATCTGGGCATCCAACGTCGATTTCAATGACGGCGACGAAGCCTCCATCGAGGTGGATCTTTATGGCGGATTCGCCGGTGCCGTGGCCGGGATCGGTTGGGACGTCGGGTTCATCTATTATGCCTATCCCGGGGCGGCGAGCTCACTCGATTACGATTTCTGGGAGGTGACCACGGGCCTGTCGTACAGCCCGCTGGATCGGGTCGAGGTTGGTGTGCGCTACAACTACTCCCCGGATTACTTCGGCGGCAGCGGTGCCGGTCATTTCGTCGAAGGTGCTCTGTCGGTGGACCTGCCGCTGCCCGAACCGATGGCCACGCGAGGTCTGGGCTTGAGCCTGGACGGGTCCATCGGCCATCAGTGGATCGGTGGCAACGATACGTTCGGGACGCCCGATTACCTCACCTGGTCCATCGGCGCGTCGCTCTCCTACAAGTTCCTGTCGTTGGGCGTGGCGTACGTCGACACCGACCTCAGCAAGAGCGAATGCTTCGGCCGCACCGATCTGTGCGGTGCGCGGGCGATCGGGACCCTGACCGCCTCCTTCTGATACCGACAACCTCAGCGGTCGCGCGCTTCCGCCGGGCGAGTTGTCGTGCGGCGGAAGCGGCACCGCGCGGGGTCATGGATGCAGGCGGCCGTTGCGGGCGTGGCGGGGCGGTGTTACTACCGTCGCGACGTCCAAGCCCGTTTCCGACGTCGCCTGCCGATCTGTCAGGAGGCTGTTTTCCCGTGCCGCTCGACCATTCCACCGTTCGCACCATCGCCCAACTCGCCCGTATCCGCGTCCCGGAGGAAGAACTGGACGGGCTGGCGGGTGAACTCTCCGCGATCCTGGCCTGGGTGGAGGAGCTCCGCGAGGTCGACACCGAAGCCGTGGCGCCGATGACCAGCGGCACCGACATGTCACTGTCGCTGCGCGAGGACGTGGTGACCGACGGGGGCGCGCGTGATGCGGTGCTGGCCAATGCGCCGGAGGCCGTGGACGGCTTCTTCGCCGTGCCGAAGGTGGTGGAGTGATGGCCGCGCTGACCGATCTGACCATCGCCGAAGCCGGCCGGGAGCTGGTCAAGCGGTCGTTTTCCGCCCGCGAGTTGGCGCAGGCACATCTGGACGCCATGGCCGCCGCTCGCGGCCTTAATGCCTTCATTACCGAAACGCCGGAGCTGGCCCTTCAGCGGGCGGATGCCGCCGACGCGCGCTTCGCGGCCGGGGAACCGCTGGGCCCGCTGGACGGTATCCCGATCGCGGTCAAGGACCTGTTCTGCACAGAAGGGGTGCTGACCACGGCCGGCTCGCACATTCTGGATGGCTTCGTGCCCCCTTACGAATCGACCGTCAGCGCCAAGCTGCGGCAGGCCGGGGCGGTGATGGTGGGCAAGGCCAACCTGGACGAGTTCGCCATGGGTTCGGCCAACATCACCAGCCACTACGGCCCGGTGAAAAACCCCTGGGGGCCGCGGGACGGCCGGGACTTGGTGCCCGGCGGATCCTCCGGCGGGTCGGCGGCGGCGGTGGCGGCGCGCTTGGCGCTCGGTGCCACCGGTACCGACACCGGCGGCTCGATTCGTCAGCCGGCGTCGTTCTGTGGCATCGTCGGTCTCAAGCCCACCTACGGGCGGTGCTCGCGCTACGGCATCATCGCCTTTGCTTCCAGCCTGGATCAGGCCGGGCCGATGACGCGCACGGTCGAGGATGCTGCGATCATGCTGGGCGCCATGGCCGGGCACGATGCCAGGGATTCCACCTCGGCGCCGGTGGCGGTGCCGGACTATGCAGCCGCCCTGGACGGCTCCCTGAACACCTCCCTGAACGGGCTCAGGGTGGGCATTCCGGCGGAATACCGGATCGACGGGATGGCGGCAGAGATCGGGGCGCTGTGGGACAAGGGGGTGGCATGGCTCGAAGCGGCCGGAGCCGAGGTCAAGGCGGTGTCGCTGCCGCACACGCGCCATGCGCTGGCCACCTACTACATCATCGCGCCGGCGGAGGCGTCGTCCAACCTGGCCCGCTATGACGGGGTTCGTTACGGCCTTCGGGTCGACGGCGCCACCCTGGACGAGATGTACATGAAGACCCGCGGCGAAGGATTCGGCACGGAGGTGCGGCGGCGGGTCCTGATCGGCACCTATGTCCTGTCGGCGGGCTATTACGATGCCTACTACCTCAAGGCGCAAAAGGTACGGGCGCTGATCGCTGCCGACTTCCGCGAGGCGTTCCAGGCGGTGGACGTGATCCTGACGCCGACCGCGCCGTCGGACGCTTTCGCCATCGGCGAGCGCATGGATGACCCCGTCACCATGTACCTCAACGACGTCTTCACGGTGCCGACCAGCCTGGCCGGGCTGCCCGGCATCTCGGTGCCGGCGGGGCTGTCGGCGCGGGGCCTGCCGCTGGGCCTGCAACTGATCGGCCGCCCGTTCGATGAACTGACGGTGCTGAAAGCGGCCCGCGCCATCGAGAATGCCGCCGGCTTTCCCCTCGGGGGCCCGTCGCGGGCCGGGGCGACCGCGACGGGCGCGCCTGATCCGGCGTCGGCACGGGCTGGACAGGGTTGAGCGGCGCTCTTATAAGGAAGGTTTCGAGACGCATCCGCCCGGCGCTCGCCACGAGCCCGCGGCATCCGGTTCGCCCAGGTAGCTCAGTTGGTAGAGCACATGACTGAAAATCATGGTGTCGGTGGTTCGATTCCGCCCCTGGGCACCACGCCCTCCTGTCACCGCAAATGCTCCTAAGGCTTGACCGTTCGCACCCGCTCGGCGTTTTGGTCAGGGCGGTCATAAAACGTGTCCCATACCGCACCGCGGCGCGCTTTCGGCCATTCTGATCCACCTGCTACGCGCTAGGCGCTGGGCACTCACGCGTCCAGGCGGCGGCCGGAGGTGGTGTCGAACAGGTGCAGGGCGTCCGCCGCGATGGTGAAGCGAAGGCGGTCCCCCGGCCGGGCCGGGACGATGCCGGACAGCCGCGCCACCAGGGTACTGCCGTTATCGGCCAGGCGGCCGTGCACCACCGAATCGGCCCCCAGCATCTCGGTCAGGTCCACCGCCACCGCCAGGTCGCCGTGGCCGTTGTCGAGGCGGAGGCTTTCGGGCCGGATGCCGACGGTGATGGCGCCCTCGGTGCCACCGGCCATGGGCCCGCCCGCCACCGGCGCCGGCAGGCCCAGGCGGACGCCGCCGGCCAGTTCCACCGCCCGCCCGTCGCCGCAAAGTCGCCCGGCCAGGAAATTCATCGCCGGGGTGCCGATGAAGCCGGCCACGAACGCCGAGGCCGGCCGGCGGTAGACCTCCAGGGGCGGGGCGACCTGCTCCGCGACACCGTCGTTGATCACCATGATGCGGTCGGCCAGCGTCATCGCCTCCGCCTGATCGTGGGTGACATAGAGGCTGGTGACGCCGAGCCGTGTCTGCAGCTTCTTGATCTCCACCCGCATCTGGGTGCGAAGCTTGGCATCCAGGTTGCTCAACGGTTCGTCGAACAGGAACACCTGCGGGTTGCGCACGATGGCTCGGCCCATGGCCACCCGCTGGCGCTGGCCGCCGGAAAGCTGCCCCGGCTTCCGTTTCAGGAAGGGGGTGAGCTCCAGGATCTGCGCCGCCTCCGCGACCCGGGCGCGGATCTCCGCCCGCGGTATGCGCGCGATCCGGAGGCCATAAGCCATGTTGTCGAACACGCTCATGTGCGGGTAGAGCGCGTAATTCTGGAACACCATGGCGATGTTGCGGTCCTTGGGTTCCAGATCGTTGACGATGCGCCCGTTGATGGCCATTGTGCCGCGGCTGATCCGCTCCAGCCCGGCCACCATCCTCAGCAGCGTCGACTTGCCGCAGCCGGACGGGCCCAGCAGCACCATCAACTCACCGTCGGCCACCCTGGCGCTGATCCCCTTGATCACCTCGGTGCGGCTGCCGGGGTAGGTCTTGCCGACTGCCTGAAAGCTCACCTCCGCCATGGCGGCCTCACTTCTCCGGCTCCACCAGCCCCTTGACGAACCAGCGCTGCATCAGCAGCACCACCGCCACCGGCGGCAGCATGGCCAGCATCGCCACCGCCATCAGCAGATGCCATTGCGGTTCTTCCTCCATCACGCTCACCAGGGCCTGGACGCTGATCACGACCGTGGTCATGTCCCGGTCGGTGGTGATCAGGAGCGGCCACAGATACTGGTTCCAGCCATAGATGAACAGAATCACGAACAAAGCAGCGATGTTGGTGCGCGATAGCGGCAGCAGGATATCGAAGAAGAACCGCATCGGCCCGGCCCCGTCCATCCGCGCCGCCTCGGCCAGTTCGTCCGGCACGGTCAGGAAGAATTGCCGGAACAGGAAGGTCGCGGTGGCCGAGGCGATCAGCGGCAGGATCAGGCCGGTGTAGCTGTTGAGCAGGTTGAGATCGGCCGCCACCTGGAAGGTGGGCACGATCCGCACCTCCACCGGAAGCATCAACGTGATGAAGATCAGCCAGAAGAACGCCATCCGGAGTGGAAACCGGAAGTAGACGATGGCGAAGGCCGACAGGATGGAGATGGCGATCTTGCCGGCGGCGATGCCGAGCGCCATCACCAGGGAATTGAACAGCATCACCGCGATCGGCACGTTCCCCACGGTGGGCACGCCGCGCCCCAGCACCTGGCTGTAGTTCTCCCAGAAGTGGCCGCCCGGCAGCATCGGCATGGGCACCTGGATGACGTTCTGTACCGGGTGGGTGGAGGCGACGAACGCGAGGTAGATCGGCAAAAGCACTACCAGCACACCCAGCAGCAGGACGGCGTGGGTGAGGGCGGTGATCCACCAGCGGCTTTCCACCATGGCACCCGTCCTCAGTACTGGATCCGCCGCTCGATGAAGCGGAACTGGGCCACGGTGAGACCGATGACGATGGCCATCAGCACCACCGACTGGGCAGCGGACCCGCCCAGGTCGAGACCGATGAAGCCGTCACGGTAGACCTTGTACACCAGGATTTCGGTGGCGCGGGCGGGCCCGCCCTGGGTCACCGCGTGGATGGTGCCGAAGGTGTCGAAGAAGGCGTACACCACGTTGATCACCACCAGGAAGAAGGTGGTGGGCGACAGCAGCGGGAACACGATGGTCCAGAACCGGCGCACCGGCCCGGCACCGTCGATGGCCGCGGCCTCGATCAGGGTGCGCGGGATGGCGGCAAGCCCGGCCAGGAAGAACAGGAAGTTGTAGCTGATCTGTTTCCAGGCGGCCGCGATCACCACCAGAAGCATCGCTTGGCCGCCGTCCAGATAGTGGTTCCAGCTGATACCGACGCCGCGCAGCAGGTACGCCAGGATGCCGATGGTGGGGTTGAACAGGAACAGCCACAACACCCCGGCCACCGCCGGCGCCACCGCATAGGGCCACACCAGGAGGGTGCGGTAGCCGACGGCAAAGCGCAGTGCCCGGTCGGCCATCACCGCCAGCACCAGGGCGGTGGTGAGCGCCAGGAGCGCGACGGCAATGCTGAACACCGCGGTGACCCGGAGCGAATTCAGGTAGTGCGGATCGGCGAACAGCCGCTGGAAGTTCTCCAGCCCGACGAACTGCGACGACAGCCCGAACGGATCCTCCAGCAGCACCGACTGGAGGATCGCCTGCGACGCCGGCCAGATGAAGAACACCAGGGTCACCGCGATCTGCGGCGCCAGCAGCACATAGGGCAGCCACGGGTTGTGGAACAGGACGCGCTTTTGCATCGGCTCTCGACGGCAAACGCCGCCTGCGCCCAGCGGCGCAAGCGGCGGCCGCTCCGGGCGACCGGGACCCCGGGACCTTGGGCCCCGGGGGCCCTTGGGTCAGTTGGCCTGGCGTTCGAAGCGGCGCAGCTGCTCGTTGCCGAGGCGCACCATGTCCTTCAGCGCGGCGGCGGCGGTCTTGCGGCCCGACCACACCGCTTCCAGCTCGTCGTTGATGATGTCGCGGATCTGCACGAAGTTGCCGAAGCGCAAGCCCTTGGAGTTCTCAGTGGGCGGGTTCAGGGTGAGCTGGCGGATGGCCACGTCCGCGCCCGGGTTGTCCTCATAGAATCCCTGTTCCAGGCTCAGCTCATAAGCGGCATTGGTGATGGGCACGTAGCCGGTGGTCTGGTGCCAGTCGGCCTGGATTTCCGGCGACGACATGAAGCGGAAGAACTCGGCCACACCCTTGTAGGCGTCGTCGTCATGACCGCGCAGCACCCACAGCGTCGCTCCGCCGATAATGGAGTTCTGCGGTGCACCGGCCACGTCGCTGTAATACGGCAGCATGGCGATGCCCCAATCGAACTCCGCCTGCTCCGTGATGCCGCCGAAATACGCGGACGAGTTCATGTACATCGGGCATTCACCGGTGGTGAACTTGGGCAGGCTGTCGCCGCGCCGCCCGGCGTAGACGAACACGTTATCCCGGCTCCAGTCGGCCATGTTGCCGATGTGCCTGGTCATGAATTCGCCGTCGAAGACGAACTCGGTATCGAGACCGGCGAAGCCGTTTTCCTGCGTTGCCATCGGCTGGTTGTGCCAGGCCAGCATGTTCTCGATCTGCACCCAGCTTTGCCAGCCGGTGGAGAAGCCGCAGGAATAGCCCGCGGCGAGCAGGGCGCGCGAAGCCTCCTCCACCGCTTCCCAGGTCTCGGGCGGCTCATCGGGGTTGAGCCCGGCCTTCGCAAACGCGTCCTTGTTGTAGAACATCACCGGCGTGGAGCTGTTGAACGGCAGCGACAGCAGCCGGCCGTCCGGTGTCTCGTAGTAGGAGATCACCGCGGCCAGGAAATCGCTCTTGTCGAACGGCACACCGGCATCCCGCATCAGGTCTTCGACCGGATAGACCGCGCCCTCCGCCGCCATCATGGTGGCGGTGCCCACCTCGAACACCTGGACGATGTGGGGATGCTCTCTGGCGCGGAACGCCGCGATCGCGCCGGTCAGCGTCTCGGTATAGTTGCCCTTGTAGACGGGCTGCACCCGGTACTCCGACTGGCTCTCGTTGAAGCGGGCAGCAATCTCGTCAACCTTGGCGCCGAGTTGGCCGGCCAGCGCGTGCCACCAAGTGACCGTTGTCTGTGCCGCGGCCGGCGTGGCGGCCATGAGGGCGATACCGATCGCGCCTGCTAACTTGCCGATGGAAGCCATGCGTACTCCCTCCTTGCCGGGGATCATCCCCTTGTTGTCCCATTGCGCATGACCTGTAGCCGGTGGGCATGACCGATAAGCGACACTGTCGCGAAGCTTTTCTGACATTGCGGGCTTTCCCAACCGCCCGCGGCTTCGCTGTGCCCGTCTCCCGCGGCCTCCCGTCCTGTCGCCTCGCGCCGGCTCCCTCCCCGTTGTCTCCCGCGGGCTCGTTTTCGTTTGTCTCCCGCGGGCTTGACCCGCGGGTCCACGCCCCCCGCCGGCACCACGGCCGTGGATTGCCGGATCGAGGGGGCAACCCTGTATGACCCTTGACGACGCCGGGAGATATTCTTTAGAATCATTCTAATATGTAATCGGCTACGGATGATGCCGCGAACGGCAGGGATCGTCATGGCACGCCAGACGTTATGTCTGCAGGCCGACCACAACGGCTGCGGCCAAGAGGACAGCGACAGATGGAGGAGGTGACGTAATGAGCGACAGATCCAAGCCGACGACAACCGATGGTGGCGTTCCCGTATCCAGCGACGAACACTCGCTGGCCGTGGGCCCCAACGGCCCGCTCTTGCTGCACGACCACTATCTGATCGAGCAGATGGCCAACTTTAACCGGGAGCGCATTCCGGAGCGCCAGCCCCACGCCAAGGGTGGCGGCGCGTTCGGTCGCTTCGAGGTGACGC
>REEP01000007.1 GCA_007695045.1 Rhodospirillales bacterium
ATCACCCAGATCGATGTCGAGACTTTCAAGGGTGTGGTCCAGCTGAGCGGCTTTGTTGATACGCCGGCGGCGAAGAACCGCGGGGGCAGGGTCGCGAACGGCGTGCGCGGGGTCACGCAGGTCCGCAACAACCTCATCGTCAAGTAGCGCGGCGCCCTCTTCGTCATCATGACGCGGGTCGCCGCGCCGGGGATCGCTACCGCTGGATCAATGGTCGGGGAAAGCCGGCCGTTCGGCAATCATGTCCCGGCTCAACCAGACTCTCGATGCGCATTCGGGTCGCTGATTACGCGGTACCAACGAGCGCGGCACCAACGAGGCGGAGGCGCAAGGATTACAGCATGGCGCGATCTGAGATGATGCCCCCGTTGATACCTTTCCTTCGCCGTTGGTTCGGTTACCCGCCCGCCGCCTCACCGTGGAACAGCGAGGCCCCGATTCGCGAGGAGTTGTTCAGCGTCGAACGCCTCGAGGAGCACGCGCGCAGCCTGGCTGCAGCCCAACCGGTGACCCCAAAGCCCACACGGGGGCATCCGCTGGCGGGCCGACTCGCCGAGAACGCGGCAGTGCTGCGGAACTGTCATCGCATCATCGCCCAGGCGACCGAAGAAGGCCGCGCCATCACTCCCGCTGCGGAGTGGCTGCTTGACAACTACCATCTCGTCGAGCGGCAGATCCACGACATCCGCTCCGATCTGCCGTCGAGCTACTACCGGCAATTGCCGAAGCTTGCCGACGGGCCCTTAGCGGGCTACCCGCAGGTGCTCGGTGTGGCGTGGGCGTTCGTCGCTCACACCGATAGCCACTTCGACTCTGAGATGCTGTGCCGCTACGCACGAGCGTACCAGGACGTCCAGCCGCTGACGATTGGCGAACTCTGGGCGCTGGCGATCACCTTGCGGATCGTCCTGATCGAGAATCTCAGACGCGTCGCCGAGTCGATTGTGCGCAATCGCGCCGCCCGGCAGGAGGCCGACGGGGTTGCCGACCGCTTGTTGGGCGTCGGTGGCGGCGCCGCCGAACCGGCGCCAGCGGTGCTCCGGGAGTATGAACGGGCGCCGCTGTCGGAAGCCTTCGCGGTTCAACTCGTCTACCGGCTGCGCGACCAGGATCCAATGGTGACCCCGGCGTTGACCTGGCTCGACCAGCGTCTGGTGTTGCAGGGAACGACAACCGATGCGGTGGTACGCGACGTCCACCAGAGGCAGGGCGCGGCCAGCGTCACCGTGCGCAACATCATCACCAGCATGCGCCTGATCTCCGACGTGGATTGGACGGAGCTGGTCGAAAGCATCAGCCTCGTCGACGACGTGCTCGCGGCCGGCAGCGCCTTTCCAGAGATGGATTTCCCGACCCGCAATCACTATCGCGGCGCCATCGAGGCGCTGGCACGGGGATCCGACCTCACCGAGATCGAGATCGCCCGCAGAGCCGTGATCGCGGCCAACGCAGCCGCAAACGCGGAGCAGGACCCAGCCGACAGTCGCCATGCCGATCCCGGCTACTATCTTGTCGGCGGTGGGCGCCCGGCGTTCGAAGTGATGATCAGCTTCCGTCCGCCGGCACGGATGCGCCTCGGACGCCTTAACCGGGTCTTCGGCATCGGCGGCTACGCAACTGCCGTCGCGATGATCACCGCCGGCCTCGTTGCGTTGCCACTGCTTGCCCTCGCGGCGGCAGGGCTCGGCGGCGCTTGGCTTGGCCTGCTCGGTCTGCTTGCCGCGATCCCGGCCGTCGACGTGGCGGTCGCGTTGGTCAACCGCGCGGCGACAAGCTGCTTCGGCGCGACGCTCCTGCCGGCCATGGAGTTTCGCCAAGGCATCCCCGCGCACCTCCGTACGCTCGTCGCGGTACCGACGCTCCTGACCAAGCCAGAGGCGATCGGGGAGCAGATCGAGCGTCTCGAGGTTCATTACCTCGCCAGTCCGGACGGCGAGCTTTATTTCGCCCTGCTCTCCGACTGGGTCGACGCAGCAACCGAGCAGGCCGCGGGCGACGAAACTCTCCTGGCTGCGGCAGTCGAGGGCATCGCCCGGCTCAATCAACGCTACGGCCCCGCCCCCGGCGGCGACCGCTTCCTGCTGCTGCATCGCCGGCGGGTCTGGAACGAAGGCGAAGGGCGCTGGCTCGGATGGGAGCGAAAGCGCGGCAAGCTGCACGAGTTGAACCGGCTGCTGCGTGGCGCCACCGATACCACGTTCCTGAGCGGCAACGGCCTGCCGCCCGACGTGCCCGCGGATGTTCGCTATGTCGTGACGCTCGACGCAGACACCCGGCTACCGCGCGACACGGCGCACCGTTTGATCGGCAAGATGGCGCACCCGCTCAACCGGCCGCGTTTCGACGCCGGGGCCGGCAGGATCGTCGAAGGCCACGCGGTGATCCAGCCGCGGGTTACGCCGTCGCTGCCAATCGGGCGGGAGGGCTCGCTGTTCCAGCGCACCTTCTCCAGCATGAGCGGCATCGATCCCTATGCCTCCGCAGTTTCCGACGTGTATCAGGACCTGTTCGACGAAGGCTCCTATGTCGGCAAGGGCATCTACGACGTCGACGCCTTCGAAGCCGCCCTCGCCGGCCGTGTCCCGGACTCAACGCTGCTCAGCCATGACCTATTCGAAGGGGTGTTCGCCCGCGCCGGTCTCGCTTCCGACATCGAACTCGTCGAGGAGTTTCCCGCCCGCTATGATGTCGACGCCTTGCGTCACCATCGCTGGGCGCGCGGCGACTGGCAGCTCCTGCCGTGGATCCTAGGGCGCGGTCCCACGGCAGGCGCGGGCCGGACGCAAAGCGCAATTCCGGCGATCGGGCGCTGGAAGATGATCGACAACCTGCGACGGACGCTCTCGGCACCCGCGGCCGTCCTCGCCTTGTTGGGCGGATTGGTCTTGCCGCTCAATGCGGCGCTGGTCTGGGCCAGCTTCGTCCTCGCGACGATCGTGCTGCCGACCCTGATTCCCGTCGTCGGCGCGATTCTACCGGGCCGCGCCGGGATAACGCCCGACAGTCACCTGCGCGCGCTCGGCGGTGACATCATGCTCGCCCTGACCCAGTCCGGCCTGCAGGTCGCGTTTCTCGCTCATCAAGCATGGCTGATGTGCGACGCGATCGGGCGAACGCTGATCCGACTGTTCATCACTCGCCGCCACCTGCTCGAGTGGGTCACTGCGGCGCAGACGACCGTCGGTCCCCGGCTCGACTTCGCGGGATTCTACCGTCGGATGGCCAGCGCGCCGGTCATCGGCGTTCTGGCACTGGTCGTCGCCTGGTTCGCCGGAAGTGGGACGTGGCCCCTCGCAGCGGCTCTCGCGGTCCTCTGGATCGCATCGCCGGCCATCGCGCGCTGGGCCAGCGTGTCGCCCCTCGTCGCCGGCCGGGTGTCGGTGTCGGACGCCGACGCCAGGACCCTGCGGCTGACCGCGCGAAGGACCTGGCGGTTCTTCGAGAGCTTCATAAGCTCGGCCGATCACATGTTGCCGCCGGACAATTTCCAAGAGGACCCGCGGCCGGTGGTCGCCCATCGAACCTCGCCGACCAATCTCGGCCTCTATCTCCTGTCGGCAGCAACCGCCCGCGACTTCGGGTGGATCGGAACAACCGAGACGATCGAGCGGCTGGAGGCGACACTTGAAACCATGAGTCGCCTCAAGCGCTTCCGCGGCCATTTCTACAATTGGTACGACACACGGGATCTGCGGCC
>REEP01000103.1 GCA_007695045.1 Rhodospirillales bacterium
CGGCAGCCACAGAGAGACCACGCGTTTCATGCCATTCCACCAGCCATGAAGCCGGCCCTGTCGATGTGAGTTGTGCGGCATCGGGGGGTAAGGGTGCCGCGGCACTGGTCCGCCAGCGCAACAGATCGATCCGCCAGCGGGGCCGAACCGGATCGGCCGGCGGAGCGGGGTCGGCATCCGGATGGAGTGCCGCCGCGGCATGCGGCGGAAGCGCGGCATCAGGCATGAGACCGGGCACGCTGCCGACCCGCCAGCGGGTGAGCGCCGGGGTCGGTGCCGCGAGCGTGCGCGCCGGGCGGACCAGCAGCGCCAGGGTGCCCGTGGTCTCGGCGGCCAGTTGCAGCCGGCGCAGGGCGATCGGCGGAGCGGCGCCGATTTCTCCGGCCACGCCGGCGAGGGCGCCGCTCTGCAGGCCTTCCTCCAAGGCCCAGAGCAGATCGGTCTCACGGCCGGCTTCGATCACGATCAGGCGATCCGGATCGAGACCGAAGCAGGCGAGACCGGGGGCGTACAGCACCCCTGGCAGCCTGCCGGTCCCGGCATGGGTGCGCCGGCACCACGCCACGGCTCCCCCCTCGGCCAGCAGTCGCCCCAGCAGCAGGGCGGTAAAGCCGGCAGCGGCGGCCGTGGCGTCGGCAGCGACGATGTCGTGCAGCCCGGCCCGCGGCAGCCCGTGCCAGGGCAAGGCATTGTCCAGGGAAACGGCACCGAGGGAGAATGACGCTGCCGTTTCGTGGCCGGTTGCGTCGCACTCAAGGCCGGAAGCGCTGCCGGAATTGTGCTCGATCCGGCGGATCTGTCGCCGCAAGTCGGCGAGAAGCGCCGGATCGGGGCGGCAGCGGGCGTGCGACGGCAGCGCTGGCGGGACATGGGATGAAGACCCAGACAAGGTATCGGGGGCGGGCATGGTGCGTGACCCATTGGCTATGTTCTTTTTTTGTTCTAGCTCGAATCACCTCACTGCGTCAACCCATCCCATCCCTCCTGAACGTCCATTCAGTGACCCTGCGCCGACGACACGCGCCGACGAGAGACGACACGTGCATTGCAGCACGACCAAGGCCGCACTAGACTCACCCTCGTTACGCTTGATTTTCGGTGAGACAGACCCGGTGAAGCGCTCTTTTCTCGTTGCCGCCCTCGGGGCTGCCGTGGTTATGGCGGCGATCATTCTCAACGAGATCAATCGCGACCCCGACCCGCACCGGTCTCCCCCGCAAGTTACCGAGGGCGACCCGGCACGGGCGGCACAAAAGTCTTCCGCCGATCCTGGTGCTGCGGCCTGGAGCGCACCGCACGAACCTGCCCCCGATCCTGCGGATACAGCCATCACTAGCCCGGAGCCTGGCACCGAAGCGCTCGCTCCGCCATTCGCGCTGCCGACGTTCGACGTAGCGCGGGTCACGCCGGCCGGGGAGGCCGTGTTGGCCGGCCGAGCCGAACCCGGTGCCCGCGTCGTCGTCACCGACCAGGACCGGCCGATCGGTACGGTAACCGCCGACGAGCGCGGCGAATGGGTGTTTCTGCCGGCGGAACCCCTGCTTCCGGGGGAACGCTGGATCGGTCTCGAGATCGATCCGGGGAGCAGCGGTGGCGAGGACAGGGGCGAAAACGGAGGCGAGATCGGATCGCTGCTTCGGTCCGAGCACCTGTTGCTGGTGATCATCCCGGACCCTGATGCCGATGCCGATTCCGCACTCGAGGCCGATGGGATCGGCGAGGCGTCACCGGAGGCGCCGCGGGTCCTGGTGATGCAGGTGCCTCGCGCGGGGCTTGGACCGGCCACCGTGCTGCAATCGCCGGCCGAACCGGCCCAGGGCGATCCGGTGACGGCCATGCCCCTGGCGATCGGCGCGGTGGATCGGGATGCGGCCGCCCGACTCACGCTCAGCGGCCATGCTCCGGAGTCTGCTGCGGTCAACGTCTATGTCGGCGAGACCTTCGTGGGGCAGGCGGTGGCCGACGCCGAGGGGCGCTGGCTTCTGCGCCCCCACGACACGGCGATGACCGTCGCCGGCGTGGTGCGGGCGGACCAAGTCGGCGAAGACGGAGAAGTGCTGGCCCGGGTTGCCGTGCCGTTCGCGCCGATGACGGCGGATGCCGGTCCCGTTGCGTCGTCAGGACACACCGTGGTGATCCGTCCCGGCGAGAACCTGTGGCGGATCGCCCGCGATGTGTATGGCAGCGGCTTCGCCTACACGGCCATCTACGAGGCCAACCGGGACCAGATCCGTGATCCCGACCTGATCTATCCCGGTCAGGTGTTCACCCTGCCGCCGGTGCATTGACCCCGCTGGTCAGGGACGCCGGCCTCCGATCTGCAATGACCAGGCCAGCGGTTCAGGTGTCGCGCCGGCGGTTGAGGCGGAGCGCTACCGAACGGGCGTGGGCATCCAGCCCTTCGGCTTCGGCCAGCGTAATGGCGGACGGGCCGATGGCGGCGAGGCCGCCGGCTCCGCATCCGAGGAACGTGGTCCGCTTCATGAAGTCGATCACGCCGAGACCGGAGGAGTAGCGGGCGGTCCGATCCGTCGGCAGCACGTGATTGGGGCCGGCGACGTAATCGCCCAAGGCTTCCGGTGCCAGCCGGCCGAGGAACACCGCGCCGGCATGTCGCACCGTATCGGCGAAATCGGCCGGGTTCTCCAGGGCGAGTTGAAGGTGTTCTGGCGCCAGGCGGTCGACCAGCGCCGGGGCATCGGCCTTGAGATCCTCGACCACGATGACGACGCCGTGGTCCTCCCAACTCCGGCGCGCGATGTCGCGGCGCGCCAGGGTGGGCAGGTGGCGGTCGACGGCGGCGCATACGGCTTCGGCATAGGCCGCGTCGCCGGTGATCAGGATCGACTGGGCGGCGGCGTCATGCTCCGCCTGGGCGAGCAGGTCCACCGCGATCCAGTCGGGATCGGCCGAACCGTCGGCGACAATCAGTACCTCCGACGGACCGGCGATGCTGTCGATGCCGACGATGCCGAACACCCGGCGCTTGGCCGCGGCGACGTAGGCGTTGCCGGGCCCGACGATCTTGTCCACCGGCCGGATCGTCGCGGTACCGTAGGCCAGGGCCGCGATCGCCTGGGCGCCGCCGATGCGATAGATCTCGTCGATTCCGGCGATGCGGGCGGCGGCCAGCACCAGGGGATTGATCCGACCTTCCGGGGTCGGCACCACCATCACCAGGCGGTCCACCCCGGCGATCTTGGCCGGCAGAGCGTTCATCAACGCCGACGACGGATAGGCCGCGGTGCCACCCGGGACGTATAGCCCGGCGGCGCTCACCGGGGTCCAGCGGTAGCCGAGCCGGATGCCCACATCATCGGTGTAGTCGAGGTCCTGGGGCAACTGGCGGCGGTGGAAATCGCTGATGCGCCGAGCCGCCACCTCCAGCGCATCGACCACGGCCCTGTCGCAGTCGGCGATGGCGAGGTCGATTTCCCGCGCCGAGACCCGAAGCCGGTCCGGCGTCAGCTCCAGCTTGTCGAACTTCCGGGTGTAGCGGATCACGGCCGCGTCCCCGCGCTCGCGCACGTCCTCGAGGATGCCGGCCACCACCTTGTCGACGTTGGCCGCCGGCTCGCGCCGGCCGGCCACCACCGCGGCAAAGCGGGCGGCGAAGTTCTTGGTGCGGGTATCAAGCCTCTGCGGCACCGGCAACCTCCCGAAAGCTCTCGACCCAGCGGCTGATTGATGCAGGCCGCGTTTTCCAGGCCGTCCGGTTGACCGCCAGCCTGGAGGAGATGTGGGCGATGGTCTCCACCTCCGTCAAGCCATTGGCCTTGAGGGTGGCACCGGAGGACACCAGGTCCACCAGCCGCTGGCACAACCCCATGGCCGGGGCCAGTTCGATGGCACCGCTGAGGCGGATACATTCGGCCTGGACGCCGCGGCCGGCGAAGTGTCGGGCGGTCACCCGAGGATACTTGGTGGCCACGCGCACATGGCTCCAGCTCTCGGGGTCGTCCTCGGCTACCAGCTCGGCGGGCTCGGCCACCGCCAAGCGGCAACGGCCCAGGTTCAGGTCCACCGGCGCGTACACCTCGGGGTAGTCAAACTCCATCAGTACGTCGCTGCCGACGACGCCGAGATCGGCCGCACCGAAGGCGACGAAAGTGGCCACATCGAAGCTGCGCACCCGGATCAGATGCAGGTGCGGATCATCGGTACGGAAGCGGAGCTGGCGACTGTCCGGATCGTCGAAGGCGGCTTCCGGGCTGATCCCGGCCCGGTCCAGCAACGGCCGCAGTTCGGCCAGGATGCGCCCCTTGGGCAAAGCCAGCACGATCGGCGCGGTTTCCGCCACGATCTCCCTCCCCGCAAAGATCAGCCGCGCAGGCGCTCGATATCGGCGCCGCAGGCCACCAATTTCTCTTCAAGCCGCTCATAGCCGCGGTCCAGGTGGTAGACCCGGTTGATGATGGTCTCCCCCTCGGCGGCCAAGCCGGCCAGCACCAGCGAGACCGAGGCGCGGAGGTCGGTCGCCATCACCGGCGCGCCTGACAGCATCCGCACCCCGCGGATGATCGCCGAGGCGCCGTGCACGTTGATATCGGCGCCCATGCGGGCCAGTTCGGGCACGTGCATGAAGCGGTTCTCGAACACCGTCTCGGTGACCATGGCGGCCCCTTCCGCCACCGCCATCAGGGCCATGAACTGGGCCTGGAGATCGGTGGGAAAGCCGGGATAGGGCTCGGTCATCACGTCGACGCCGCGGATCGGGCCGTTGCGCCGCGCCACCTGCAGGCCGGCCGCCGTCGGTGTCACCTCGGCGCCGGCCGCCGCCAGGACCTCGTTGAGGGCGGCCACCTGATCCATCCGGGCCCCAACCAACTCCAGGCTGCCGCCGGTGATCACGGCGGCCATGGCGTAGGTGCCGGTCTCGATCCGGTCCGGCAGGACGGCATGCCGGGCGCCATGCAGACGCTCCCGGCCCTGGACGGTCAGCGTGTCGGTGCCGATGCCCTCGATCTCCGCCCCCATGGCGATCAGGCAGTGGGCGAGGTCGGCGATCTCCGGCTCCCGCGCGGCGTTAGTCAGCACCGTCTCGCCCTTGGCCAGCGCGGCCGCCATCAGCGCGTTCTCGGTGCCGCCGACGGTGACGGACGGAAACACCACCCGGTCGCCGCGCAGGCCCTGGGGTGCGCGGGCCTCGATGTAGCCTTCCTTGAGCTCGATCTCGGCGCCGAGCTGGGCCATGGCCTTGAGGTGCAGATCAACCGGGCGGGTACCGATGGCGCAGCCGCCGGGCAGGGAGACCCGGGAGCGGCCGAACCGTGCCAGCATCGGCCCCAGCACCAGCACCGATGCCCGCATCTTCCGCACCAGGTCATAGGGCGCGGTGACGTCGCGTACCTCGGTTGCGGTCAGTTGCAGGACCCGGCCGGCATGGCCGCCGCCCGGGCCGTTGCCATCCATGGTGATCTGTACGCCGAGTTCGCCCAACAGGTGCGCCATGGTGGCGATATCCGCCAGGTGCGGCAGGTTGGTGAGGGTCAGCGTCTCCTCGGTGAGAAGGCTTGCCGCCATCAGCGGCAACGCGGCGTTCTTGGCCCCTGCGATGGGCAGTTGGCCTTGCAGCGGGTATCCCCCTCGAATGCGGATGCGGTCCATGGTGACGGTCGTAACCTCGGGACGAACGTGAACGGCACGTTTGGCGGCCGGTTGCGGCCGTTGGCTCTGACAAAAAAGCTCGGCCGCGGCGACAGCGACTCTGGCGCACGGGCCGGGCAAGGGGAGCGGGCGGCAACGGAGCTGCCAATGTGACGTGCTTACGACAGATGGCACGAGCGGGCAAGGTCCCGGCCAGGCCGGCACCATCGGATTGGCCCGCTTAGGATTCTGTGCTCAGGTTTTGTCTGGGGGCGGTTCGTCCGAGGCCGCTCGTCCTCGCGCCTGGGCCTTGCGCCGTTTCAAGTTGGCGCGAAGTGCCTCGGCCAGCCGCTTTTCCCGATCTTCACGGCTCTCGCGGGCGGAGCCGCCGCCGGCATCGGAGGGACGCTTGGTCATGATCGCGGCAGTGTCGCGGCGCTTGGCTGCTCCCGTCAAGCGCCGCGAGCGGTCATCGGGGGGCCTCGGGGTCACCCGGCTGGCCGGCGATGGCGTCGATCAGGCGTTCGAAGAAGTCGCGGTCTTGGCGTTCGTCGATCGGCGGCGCCGGGCCCGGTGTCCGCTCGGGCAGCAGGCTCGGCAAGGGCCGCACCGGCGTGCCGGCGTGGGCCTCGGCCATGAACTGACGCCACAAGGTGGCCGGCAGGGTGCCGCCGGTGACCCGGTCCATGGGCCGGTCGTCGTCGTTGCCCATCCACACCCCGGCCACCAGGTCGGCGGTGAAGCCGATGAACCAGGCATCGCGGAAGCTCTGGCTGGTGCCGGTCTTGCCGGCCACCGGCCGGTCAAGCTTGGCCGCCCGGGCGGTGCCCCAGTCCACGGCGGAGACGAGCATCCGGGTGATGTGGGATGCCTCGGTGGGGGACATCACCCGGCCGGCGCCGGTGCCGCCCCGCTGGTACAGCACCTTGCCGTCGCGGTCGTGGATGCTGTCGATGCCGAACGCGAACACCCCGATGCCGCCGTTGGCGAAGGCGGCATAGGCGGCAGTGATCTCCACCGGTGAGGTGCCGCTGACACCCAGCGCCACGCTCGGCGTTGCCTGCAGGTCGCCGGTGAGGCCGAGGCGTCTGGCCGCCCGGATCACCCGGTTGCGCCCGGCATGCTCGCTCACCTGCACCGCCACGGTGTTGACGGAATAGGCCAAGGCTTCCTCCAGGCTGACCTCGCCAAGAAAGCCACCCTGGAAGTTGGTCGGCCGCCATGTGCCGATGGCGATGGGTCCATCCACCATGCGGGTGCCGGGGGTAAGGCCGGCTTCCAGCCCGGCCAGGTAGACGAACGGCTTGAATGCCGAGCCCGGCTGCCGGCGGGCCTGGGCGGCGCGGTTGAACTGGCTGCCGGCGTAGCTCCGCCCGCCGACCATGGCGCGCACCGCACCGTCATAGGTCATCGCCAGCAAAGCCCCCTGGGAGACCTTCTTGCCCGCCGCCTCGCCCGCCAGCATGGTGGCGAGGCGGGATTCGGCCAAGGTTTGCAGGCGCGGATCCAGGGTTGTGACCACGATCAGGTCGCGATCATCGGCGGAGACGAAGTCCGGCACCTGGTCCAGCACCCAGTCGACAAAATAGCGACTGCTGCCGCCGCCTCCCCGCACCGCCACGATGGCGCCGGGCTGCCGCTCCGCTGCCCGCGCCTCGGCGTCGCTGATGAAGCCGGCATCGACCATGCCGGCCAGCACTTGGCGGGTGCGGCCCGCGGCCCGTTCCGGGCTGGCTTGGGGGTTGTAGCGGGAGGGGGCCCGGAGCAGTCCCGCCAGCATCGCCGACTGGTAGGTGGAGAGCCGGCTGGCCGGCACGCCGAAGAACTTGCGGGCAGCGGCGTCGACGCCGTAAGCGCCGGCGCCGAAATAGGCCCGGTTCATGTAGAGCGCCAGGATCTCGTCCTTGCTGAAGCGCCGCTCCAGCCAGAATGCCAGGATCAGTTCCTGGACCTTGCGCTCCCAGGTTCGGGCCGGGGTGAGGAACAGGTTCTTGGCCACCTGCTGGGTGATGGTGCTGCCACCCTGGACGATGCCGCCGGCCCGGATATTGGCATAGGCAGCCCGCACCATCCCGAACACATCGATGCCGACGTGGCGGTAGAAGCGGCGGTCCTCGGTCGCCATCATGGCCAGCGGCAGCGCCGGCGGGACGGTATCCACCGTCACCGCGTAGCCGTACAGGTCCCCGGCGGTGGCGAGCTCGGTGCCGTCGGCGGCAAGCACGGTGATGGACGGACGCCGGGTGGCGGCGATGGCGGCATCGATGTCGGGCAGGTCGGTCGCGAACCAGGCCACGATCAGGCCAAGGCTGACGGCAGCCCAGATCACCAGGACGGCAGCCCACTTGGCTGTCCATCGGGCGGAGCGCCCGACCCAACGGAACGCCGGCCGGCGTGGTGGTTTGTTGCGGTTTGAACCGCGCTCGCGCCGGCCGCCGGCGGCGCGCGACGGCCGCGCGTTGGCCGGCTTGCTCCCCCGCCCGCCGATCCGATCCTTCGGGTCCGCCTTCAACATGGCCTTGTCCTTATCCGACCCGGGCACCCGGGCTCAACGGCTGCTGCAACCGACAGGATGACTGGCTTGAAATCGTGGCAGGATTCGGCGCAGCATCGAAGAGGCGGAGTGACGACAGGCGCGGTACGGAGAATGTGATGATGGCCGATTCGGTTGCGCACCGACAGGGTGATATGTGGACATCACGTTCGCGGTAGCCCCGGACCACGCGACAAAACAGAACGGCCACTGTCGTCAGGAGGACCTCATATGGGATCAGGACAAGGGGGAGTGAGCGGGTCGCTGTTGGCCAGCGCCGACCGCAAGGAAGGCTTGTCACGGGCGTACTTGGCCGCCGTCGCGGCCAGCGCCGGCTATACTCTCTCCGCCATGGATTTCGACCGTGATGGGATCGACGTACAGGTGCGTGCCGGCGGCGACATGAGACCAAGTCTCGATGTCCAGCTCAAGGCAACGGTGAGGTTGGGGGAGGACGCCGGCGAGGCCTTTGTCTATTCGCTGAAGCGACGGAACTACGATCTCCTGCGCCTCCCTTCGATGGTTCCGCGCATTCTGGTGGTTCTGGCGCTGCCCGACGACGAGACGACCTGGGTCGAGGTCTCCGACGCCTGCCTCGTGATGCGACGGTGTGCTTACTGGACCACGCTTGCCGGGCGGCCGGAGACGTCGAACAAGGAAACCGTGACGGTTTTCATTCCGAAGCGTAATCGGCTGGATCCGGATGGGTTGAGGGAACTGATGGAACGGGCGCGGACGGGGACCATAGCATGAAGGCACGCATCCAAGACACGGAGGCACTGCGGGCGATCTCTCCCGCGGCGCTTGCGGCCTATGCGCGTAACGAAGGCTGGACGCGGATCGGGACGTTCGGCGACCACGCTGATGTTTACAACGGTCACGGGCGTCCGGAAATCGTTCTGCCCCGCACGGATCAACTGGCGGACTATGCCTCCGTTGTGGGCCGCCTGATTGGGATTTTTGCCGAGACCTCGGAGCGAGACGAACTCCTGACCTATCGGGACCTGATTGGCGCCGACCACGATGTCATCCGGGTCCGTGCGGTCGGCGCGGCAGACAATGGCTCGATTCCGATCGACGCCGGGGTCGAGCTGGTGGCCCAGGCACGGGACATGCTTCTGGCCGCCGCCTGCGCAACCCGGACGCCTCAGCCGCTGTACCGGGCCGGGGCCAACCGGGAGGCGATCGACTACATGCGTCGGGTCCGCCTCGGGCAGACGGAGCACGGCAGCTTCGTTGTCACCCTGATGGCCCCGGTCCCTCCGATCTTGCAGCTTCCCCGGGATTCCGGCTGGGTCCGCTTCGAAGATGAACCAATGGAGCGCCAAGTGACCCGTCGGTTGGTCGGTGCGCTGGAGGCAACGCGAGATGCCATCGAGCGGGTCCATGGCGGCAGCGACTCTGCGGTATTCGACCAGGCTGTGCGCGAAGGAGTCAGCGCCAATCTGTGCGAAGCGGTGAGCCGACTCATAGAATTGGCACAGGGCCTGCAGCTGAGCGTAAGCTGGGCCCGCACCCGCCCGGCGCCCGAGGCGCACCACCGGATCGCGTTTTCCGAAAACGACGCCGGCGTGCTCCGTGAAGCGGCACGGACCTTCCGAACCCGTGAACCGCGGTCCGGGGTTCGGCTGTTCGGCTGGATTCATCAACTGAAGCGGGAGCAGCACGAGATCCACGGTCTGGTTACGCTTCGCGCGATCGTGGACGACAAGCTGCAAGCCGTGCGCGCTGTTCTCGACCAATCGAATTACAGCGTCGCGATCGACGCCCATGAAAAACAGTCGCCGGTCATCGTCTCAGGTGACCTCGAGCGGGTCGGGCAGCGTTGGCAACTCACCAATGCCGGCGTCCTGATACCAAGTCAGGACGAAGACGACGGCGACGATGACGAGGCGGACGGACGGCCCTACCCGACTACCTGACACGACAATGCTCGATTGACGGCCGGCATCGGTCGGCGAACCGGCTATGCCGGCAGGGGGATGCGTTCGTCGTCGCCGGGGACCGGGGGAAAGCGGTGGGCTTGCCAGTCGGCCTTGGCCTGTTCGATCCGATCCCGGGAACTGGACACGAAGTTCCACCAGATGTGGCGCGGGCCGTCCATGGGCTCGCCGCCGGCGATCATCACGCGTGCCGGCGCCTCGGCCTTGATATCGATGCCGCGACCGGACCGGAATACCGCCATCCGTCCCTGCGGCACGGTGGTGCCGCCGACCGCCACCGCGCCGGACACGACATAGATGGCCCGGTCGACATGTTCCGGCGGCAGCCGGAAGCGGCCGCCGGCGTCCAGGACCGCGTCGGCATAGACCATGGGCCATGCCGTCGGCACGGGCGAAGCGACCCCGGCCAGGGAGCCGGCAATGACGCGGACACGGACGCCGTCATCGTCCAGCAGGGGGAGCGCATCGCTGCCGTGGTGGCTGAAATCCGGGTCCACCTCTTCGGCGGTCTCGGGCAGGGCGACCCAGGCCTGGATCCCCGCCAGCGCTCCGCCGGCTGCCCGTACATCGGGGCCGGTGCGCTCCGAGTGGGTGATGCCGCGCCCTGCGGTCATCCAGTTCACCGCGCCCGGGCGAATCGACTGCACCGTGCCGAGACTGTCGCGGTGCAGGATCTCCCCGGTGAACAGGTAGGTGACGGTGGCGAGCCCGATGTGTGGATGGGGGCGGACATCGATGCCGGTACCGGGGGCGAAATCGGCCGGTCCCATCTGGTCGAAGAAGATGAAGGGGCCGACCATCTGCCGTGCCGGCGCCGGCAGCACCCGGCGCACCTGGAAGCCGCCCAGATCGCGGGTGTGGGGCACAATCACGGTCGACACCGGGTCCTGGGGCGCGTGGGGCTCGGTGTCCGGTTGGTCGCAGGGTTGCCAGCTCATGGCTCGTGACTCCTCTTCGTCCTTGCTTCGGCATCCGGCGTGCGTGCCTGGGCAAGGCACGCAAGGCTGTCGGATGATATGGGCACGCTGACCGATTCGCGTTATGGCGCCGGGGAATCGAATCCGGGGGGCGGCGGCAGGCCAGGGGCAGAGACCGCCATCGCCTTGAACAGCAGGCCCATGTGTTGCGGATGAGTGAGCCGGCGGATGCCGGTGGTGATGGCCATTGCCTGCTCCGGCGTGGCATCCGCGAGCAAGGCACGCGCCCGTTCCGCCGCCCCGAGCCGGGTCAGCCACACACCCTGCGGCACCGGCCCGAACACAGCCGCGCCGGCTTCCGTCGCGGCCCTGGCCAGCGCCGCGAAGTCCACGTGGGCGGTGAGGTCGGCCTCCCCCGGACGGGTCAGCACAGGGTGGAAGGCATGGCCGCGCACGGCCTGCAGGCTGTCACCGGGGGCGCTTTCGCTGTACCCGTAGTCGACGATCAGGGCGGCACCGCCGTGCCGGCAGACCCGGCGGGCGATGGCGGTGATCAGGGCGTCCGCCGCCGGCCGCCGTTCGACGATGCTGCCGGGCCCCACATCGGCGAGACCGGCCGGCAGGACAGGCGGAGCAGGCAGGGGAACGTCGACGAAAGCCAGATCAGGATCACCGGCACCGAACGCGTCGGCCAAACCGACGCAGCGTTCACACCAGCCCGAGTCCGTACGGACAAACTGGTGCACCGGCAGGGCATCGAAGAATTCGTTGGCGATCAGCAGCAGCGGGCCTTCAGGCACCGTGGCGAGGTCGTCATGCCAGTGTGCTTGCGAGCCCGGGCCGGCAGTCGCCAGAGCGTCCCTCTGGTGCTTGCGGAGAATGGGGCTCACCTCCACCAAGTGCAGCCGGGCAGCCTCGATGAAGGCCGGATCGGCCCTGGCCTGGGCGCGCCGGGCGTCGGCCATCAAGGTGCCGCGGCCGGGGCCGAGTTCGCAAAGCGACACGGGGGCGGGCCGGCCCATCGCCTGCCACACCACCACGCACCAAAGACCCGTGAGTTCCCCGAACACCTGGGAGATTTCCGGGGCGGTGGTGAAGTCACCGGTTCGCCCGAACGGTGTGCACGCTGCGTAATAGCCATGCTGCGGATGGGTCAGCGCCAGCGCCATGAAGTCGGCGACGCTGATCGGGCCAGTCCGGGCGATTCGGTCCCGAAGGACGGCGGCGAGCGCGCCGCTGACGCGACCCTCGTGGTTCTGCATCCGTTTTCAGGTGCGCGGCCGCGCCCGCAGCATCAGGTAGATGCCGAGGAACAGCATCGGCAGCGACAGCCATTGCCCCATGGTGGTACCGGCGACGAGAAAGCCGATATGGGCATCCGGCGCCCGAAACAACTCACCGATGCCGCGGGCGATGGCGTAACCGGCCAGAAACACGCCGGCCAGAAAGCCGTGGCGCCGGCGCAAGGACTCCCGTCGCCACAGCACGAACAAGACCACCAAGAGAATCAGACCTTCCAGGCCGGCTTGGTACAACTGGCTGGGGTGGCGGGGCTCCGGCCCGGCACCGGGAAACACCATCGCCCAGGGGACGTCTGTCACACGGCCCCAGAGTTCGGCGTTGATGAAATTGGCGATACGGCCGAGCAGCAGGCCGATGGGGGCGGCGCAGGCAATGGCATCGGCGAAGCCCAGCACGGATATCCGGCGCCGCCGGCTGAACGCCCACAGGGCGATAACCACCCCAAGCAGGCCGCCGTGGAACGACATGCCACCCTGCCAGACCTGCAAGGCGGCCAACGGCTCGGCCAGATAATACTCGAAATTGTAGAACAGGACGTATCCCAGGCGCCCGCCGACGATGACGCCCACCGTGGCCCATATCAGGAAATCGTCCACATCCTGGCGCTTGGCGATCGCCGGGGGGCCTTCCACCAAGCGCCGGCAATAAAGCCAGCCCAGCAGCAGCCCGGCGATGTAGGCGAGGGCGTACCAGCGGATCGCCAGCGGCCCGATCTCGACGATCACCGGATCGATGGTGGGGAACGGAATGGCGAAGACCATGGTGGCCGTGATGCTCCGGCGTTGCGCGGCTCAGCGGTAGGGATCGGGCGTATCGAGAAAATCACGAACGTAGCGGGTCACACCGTCCTCCAGGGCGGTGGCCGGCCGATCGTACCCGGCGGCCCGCAAGCGCTCCAACCCGGCCTCGGTGAAGTACTGGTACTGGGGGCGAATCGCTTCCGGCATCGGCACGAACGTGATTTCAGGCTCCCGGCCGACGGCGCGAAAGACCGCGGCGGCGAGGTCCGCGAAGCTTCTGGCGCGGCCGCTGCCGACGTTGAACAGTCCCGACACTTCCGGATGCGCCAGCAGCCACAGCACCACCGAGACGCAATCGTCAACCCATACGAAGTCACGCAACTGGCCGCCGTCGGGGTATTGGGGGTGGTGGGAGGTGAACAGCCGGGCCGGCCGGCCGGCCTTGGCCTCTGGGAACAGTCGCTGCACCACGCTGCCCTGCGCGCCCTTGTGGTATTCGTTGGGGCCATAGACGTTGAAGAACTTGAGGCCCGCCCACTGCGGCGGCTGCGGCGCGTGATCCGCCACGCGGCGGGC
Organism: Rhodospirillales bacterium; assembly: GCA_007695045.1. Taxonomy (GTDB): domain Bacteria; phylum Pseudomonadota; class Alphaproteobacteria; order Rhodospirillales; family Defluviicoccaceae; genus REEP01. Next base: position 13,598 of record REEP01000103.1, read on the forward strand.
CACCCAGCGGTCGAACAGGTGCTTGCTCCAGCCATAGAGGTTGAGGGGGCGAAAGCGGGCAAGACCATCCTGTGTTGCGATGTCATCGAAGCCGGCGGCGCCGTCGCCGTAGGTGGCCGCCGACGAGGCGTAAATGAAGGGCACACGCGCATCGGCGCACCATGACCACAGCCGCACCGACAGTCTGAAGTTGACGTCGATCATGGCGTCGGCGTCGGTCTCCGTGGTGCTGGTGACCGCACCCATGTGGATGACCGCGCGGATATCGCCCTGGTAGCGGCTCAACTCGTCGGGCAGGTCTTGGGGGGCGACCAGGTCCGCCAGACCGCGCTTGGCCAGATTACGCCACTTGTTGCCGTGGCGCAGACGATCGGACACGATGATCGGCGCCGGCCACTGATGCTCAAGCGCCGCGACGATGTTGGAGCCGATGAAACCGGCACCGCCGGTGACAATGAACATGCTTTGCCTTATAGGGTGCCGGGACAGGCTGCCGCAAGCGCAGGCATGTTGGCGTGGTTGCGATGCTGCGTGCAAGCGACCATACTTGTCGGGGCGCCTGCATACGGCAGGCGAGCGGAGGTGACGATGCAAACCAGCAACCGATTGCTCGACGATCTCGCCAAGGTGGCGAGCGGGGCCGCCTCGGCCGTGGCCGGCATCCGGCAGGAAGTCGACGTATTGGTCCGCCAGCGCCTGGAACGCCTGGTCGCCGATTTTGACCTGGTTACCCGGGAGGAATTCGAAGCCGTGCGCGCCACCGCCGCCAACGCGCGCGCCGAACAGGAGGCGCTGGCCGAGCGGATCGCCCGGCTGGAGGAGCGGGTGGACGGGGCGGAAGCGCCCACACCCGCACCGCCCGCCGAAGCGATGCCGTCGGGGCCGGAGGCGCCGGGCGGGCGAGCATAGCGCTCGCCTTGTTTCATCCCCATTTCCTCCATTGGCCCATTTTTCTCCACTGGGAAGTGCACCAGGGGCAGACAATTTCCTTGCGCCGGTCGTACCGGTTTTGGCAACCTACCAATGGTGTACAGGAAAGGAGCTGTCACAATATTTTGCTTTTTTGTGCAGGAGCGTCACCACCCACACGAATCGCTAGAGGCCGCCGGTTGATGTGGCCATCAAGGAGGGTTCGCTCATGACCACCATGCAAGCCTGGGAGGCTGCCGGACACTCACCGATTGACGTGCTAGAGCAGATCGTCGCCGCCAACGACTGGGCGTTCGAGCGCCCCAGCGAGGAGGAAATGGCGGTCCAGCTTCCCAGCCGCTGGTGTGACTTCAACATCTATGTGTCGTGGGAGCCGGCGGTCAGCACGGTGCAGTTCACGTTGAATCTGCACATGCGGGTGACGAACGCCAAGCGGCAATCGGTTCATGAACTGCTGGCCCTGGTCAACGAGAAGGTCTGGATGGGGCATTTCGCCGTCTGGAACGAGGAAGGGCTGATCGTCTACCGCCATGCCCTGCCGCTGCGCGGCAGCAGCGGCCCGAGCCTTGCCCAGATGGAAGACTTGGTGCAGACGGCGCTGGAGGAATGCGAACGATTCTACCCGGCGTTCCAGTATGTGATCTGGGGCGGCAAGAGCGCCACCGAGGCCATGGCCGCCGCGATGATCGAGACCGTGGGCGAGGCCTGATCGCGGCGTGGACGCATCCGACGGAGCCCGCGCCGACAGCATTCTTCTGGTCGGCTGCGGCCGGATGGGGCAGGCGCTTCTGAATGGCTGGCTGGATCGGGGTGTCGACCCGTCGACGCTGAGCGTGATTGAGCCGGAGGTCGCGATTCGTGATCGTGTCGCTGCCCGGCATCCGGACATCCGGGCGCTCGAGTCGGCGGCAGCGCTCGACCCGGATGTGCAGCCCGGCGTGGTGGTTCTGGCGGTGAAACCGCAGGTAATGGACCCGGTCGTGGGCAGCTACCGGCGGCTGGTTCGGCCGGAAAGCGTCTTTCTGTCGATCGCCGCCGGGCGCACCATCGCGTCCTTCCAACGGCTCCTGGGCGAGGCGGCGCGGGTCGTGCGCGCCATGCCCAACACACCGGCTGCGGTCCATCGCGGCATAACCGTGGCCTGTGCCGGGCCCGGGGTTTCGTCGGAGCAGAGGCGGGCCTGCACGCGTTTGCTGGAAGCCGTCGGCAGCGTGGTGTGGACGGATGACGAATCGCTGATGGACGCGGTCACGGCGGTTTCCGGCAGCGGCCCGGCTTATGTGTTTCTGCTGGCCGAGACGCTGGCCGAGGCGGGGGTCGCGGCCGGCCTGCCCGCCGAACTGGCGGCCCGGCTGGCGCGGGAGACCGTCACCGGCGCGGCCGCCTTGCTCGCCGCCGAGGGCGCGTCGCCGGCGGCGCTCCGCCGTGGGGTCATGAGCCCCGGCGGCACCACCGAGGCGGCGCTTCGGGTGCTGATGGCGGAACCGGACGGCCTCGCCGCCCTGATGCGCGAAGCGGTCGACGCCGCCAAGGAGCGGTCACGGGCGCTGGCGTCCTGAGCGCGCGGGCTCGTGGTCGTCGGGCACCGGCGGCTTAGCGCAGGTCAGCCAGCGCCGGGTTCAGGATGTCGCGAAGCTTCCGCAGCGCCCGAGCCTCGAGCTGCCGCGCCCGGTCCTTGGACACGCCGAGGTCTCGGCCGATGGCATCGAAGGTGGGTCTGGCGTCGTCCAGGTAGCGTCGCTCGATCACCAGCCGCTCCCGCGGCGACAGGGCGGCCAGGGCCTTGGCCAGAGCCTGGGCGAGGTATCGCTGCTGGCGAGCCATCACCACCTGTTGTTCCGGGGTGGCATCGTCGCTGGCCAGCCGGTCGGCAAGCGACGCGCCGCTTTCCGATGCGTGGTCGAGGGAGGCATCGCCCCCGGCCACACGCTGGGCCAGCGCCCCGGCCTCGCCGGTGGCGACGCCGAAGCGTTTGGCCAGGGCCGTGATCAACTCCTCGTTCAGCCGTTCGCCGTTGCTGCGCAGGTCGGCGGCCATCCGCCTCAACTTCAAGGCCAGCGCCTTCTGCGCGTTGCCGGTGCCGGCGCGCACCATGGACCACGAGGCCAGCACGTGATCCTGGATGGCGGCGCGGATCCACCACATGGCGTAGGTCGACAGGCGAACGCCTTGATCGGGATCGAAACGGCGGATTGCCTGAACCAGCCCCAGCGCCCCCTGCTGCACCAGTTCGGTCATGGGGAGGCCCATGCCGCGATAGCTGCGCGCGATCTTGATGACGAAGCGAAGATGGCTGCCGACCAAGCGGTGCGCCGCCTCGCGATCACCGGCTTCGGCCCGGCGGGCGAGGTCGCGTTCCTCCTCGCGGGCCAGCAACGGGTGCCGGGCCGCCTCGTCAAACAGCGGATTGCGGGCGCGGATGTCTCGGTACGAAGCCAAATTCTGCACTCCCGCGGGCCGGAAACCGGTCGCCGGCCGATAACGGCCAACCGCCGCATGTGCGCCGAATTGGTTTTAGATAACAATGACGGCCCCTGCTACAATCCTCAGAAGATCATAGCCGTTACAGGGGATTTTGCCGTGACGACGACGACGGACATCGCCGACCGCTTGGTGGCGGCAGCGCTTCAACTGATCCCGGCGCGGGGGTGGCGCAACCTCACGCTGGCCGAGGTGGCGGCGGAAGCCGGCGTCTCGCTGATCGATGCCTATGATACGTTTCCGACCAAGGCCGGTCTGCTGGCCGGGTTCATCATGCAGACCGACCGACGGGCGCTGGCCGGTGGACCGGCGGAACGCACGGAGCCGGTGCGCGATCGCCTGTTCGAGGTGGTGATGCGGCGGTTCGACGCCCTGGTTCCGCACCGGCCGGCGCTCGCGGCGGTGCTGCGCGACCTGCCGGCGGATCCGCTGACGGTCCTGCTCGTGGCACCACGGTTCGGTACCGCCATGGCGTGGCTGCTGGAAGCCGCCGGCCTGTCGTCCTCTGGGATCATTGGCGCGATCCGGGTCAAGGGACTCGCTCTCATCTATCTCGGCACGCTGCGCACCTGGCTGGAGGACGACAGCCCCGACATGGCGCGCACCATGGCGTACCTGGATCAGGCCTTGCGCCGGTCGGAGACGGTGGTCCGCTTCATTCCCGGCATGGATGGGCCGGCAGGCGCATCCGCCACCGCCGATCCGGAACCTCGTTTCGCCGGCGGCGTATCCGGCATCGACTCCGGTGGGGAATCGCGGGCCGACGCCCCCGACCCGGCCTGACACCGGGCCTCCCCGGCTTCCGCCGCGGGGCGCCGGCCCCCGAAAAGCGCAGCAAAACCCGGTGAATGCATGACCCCGGCGGCGCCGCCAAGAGCGTGACGCGGCCCGGACCGGGTCGCGCCCGCGCCACATTTATTCATTGAAAACAGAGCCTTACCGCATTGCTGCACTGCAGCAAAAAAGCCGTGTGCGATGCAACAAATCCGTTGACAGCGTGGGGCGATTGGCGGATAGTGGCGTCGTTAACGATTTTGTTTTCCCGCCAGCGCTGAGAGGAACCGAGTCATGGCGCAAATGCCCGAATTCCCCGATCTCACCAAGATGATGAAGGACTTCGATCCCACGAAGTTCGCTGACGAGTTCAGCAAGATGATGAAGAACTACAAGCTCCCGGGCGTCGACGTGGACAGCCTGGTCGCCAGTCAGCGCAAGAACGTCGAAGCCCTGACCGCGGCCAACCGGGTCGCGTTCGAAGGCATGCAGGCGGTGGCCAAGCGCCAGACTGAGATCCTGCAGGAGACGTTCAGCGAGGCCTCGAAGGCCATGGACGCGATCACCAAGGCCGGCTCTCCGCCGGAAGCCGCCGCCAAGCAGGCCGAACTGGCCAAGGGTGCCTTCGAGAAGGCCCTCTCCAACATGCGCGAGCTGGCCGAGATGGTCTCCAAGGCTCAGGAAGAGGCGACCAAGACGATCAACTCCCGGATCGCCGAGTCGATGGACGAGATCAAGGACATGGCGCTCAAGATGAAGCAGGGCGCGCCGGGCGCGGCTGCGAAGAAGTAAGTTATCGGAATTGCTGCTCACCCGAGCAAAGCGGCCACCCCTCCCGGGTGGCCGTTTCGTTATGGGGAGCAGCTTTGCGTCGATCTGGGGGCGCTCCGGTTCAAAATTCTCCCGACGGACCGGTCGCCGGCCAGCCGGGCGCTCAGGCCTCGGCGACCGATACCCCAAACCTGCTTCCGCCCTCCCATGACCGTTGCCTACGACGACTTTGCCAGAATCGACATCCGCGTCGGCACGGTGGCCCGGGCCGAGCCGTTTCCCGAGGCGCGCAACCCGTCTTTCAAGTTGTGGGTCGACTTCGGGGCCGAGATCGGCACCCGCAAGACCGCGGCGCAGCTCACGCGCCATTACCGGCCGGAGACCCTGGTCGGCCGGCAGGTGATCGCGGTGGTCAATTTCGCCCCGAAGCAGATCGGCCGGTTCATGTCGGAGGTTCTGGTGCTGGGGCTGCCCGATACGGATGGCGCGGTGGTGCTGGTGGCACCCGACCGGCAGGTGCCCGAGGGCGCCAGATTGTTCTGAGCCGCCTGTTCTGAGACGTCTGGTCCAAGCCGCCTGTTGCTCTGAACTGCCCGGATCCGCCGTCGTCAGCCGCAGCGGTGGACTTCCACCACGGCATGAACGATGCCGGCATCGTCCGGGATCAGGTTCTTGTAATGATCGGGCTCCCGCGGCTGGTGCGCGACCACGGCCAGTTCGGCGGCGTACATGCTTGGCCCGACCGACCAGACGTGCAGGTCCGACAGCCGGTCGCCGGTGTCGCCCTCGACGGCGCGACGGATGCGCCGTTCCACCCGGTCCGGCGCCTGCCAGTCCAGAAGAACCGCGCCGGACTCGCGCATCAGCCGCACCGCCCAGACGGTTACCACAGCCGCCCCGACCAGGCCCATGGCCGGGTCCATCCAGGCGAGCCCGGCAAGCTTGCCGGCCAGCAGTGCCGCGATGGCGAGCACGGAGGTGAGGGCATCGGCAAGCACGTGGACGTAGGCGGCGCGCAGGTTGTGGTCGCCTCGGTCGTCACCGCCATGACCGTGTTGGTGCGCATGGTCGTGGTGATGAGCGGGGCCATGAGCGTGACTTTGCCCGTGATCATGCCCGTGACCGTGATGAAGGGCACGGCCGCCGCTCAGGACAACGGCGCTGACGACGTTGACGGCAAGGCCGAGGACCGCCACCAGAATCGCCTGGTCGAACGCGATCGGCAGCGGCGCGAAGAACCGCCGGGTGCTTTCCCAGGCCATCAGCAGGGCGAACACCGCCAGCAGCACGGCGCTGGCGAAACCGCCGAGCGCATTGATCTTGCCGGTGCCGAAGGTGAAGCGCCGGTCCCGGGCGAACCGCCTGGCGCAGACGTAAGCGATCAGGGCGATGCCGAGCGCTGCCGTGTGCGAGGCCATGTGCAGGCCATCGGCCAGCAGCGCCATGGAGCCGTAGGCGAGGCCGGCCACGATCTCCACCACCATGGTGACCGCGGTGAGCGCCACGACGATGCGCGTCCGCCGTTCCCCGGGCCGCGGAACGTCCTGCCCGAAGGCATGATCGTGCTCCCAGCGTGCGAGTGAGTGTGCGTGCATGCGTCACTCCTTGCCCGATATCCGATAGCAGCCGGCGCACCCCAATCCATCAACACCGATCCGAGACGTGTGCAGACGCCGCGTTACTCGATATATTCCTGCCACGTTACGTATAAGTTGAATGAGAGTCCATTTTTTCTTGTTTCAAATTTTCATAAATTTTATATCTGACAACTATATAGTGACGCGCTGTACACGAGCGTCTATCTCATTCAACTGACTCTCCCACCATGAAATCGCCTCACGCAGAACCTCGCGCTGATCCATTCCCTCGTACGGGCCAGACGTGATTTTATAGATCCAATCGATGTGTCCCATTTCTGAGTTGTCTTTTTGATAAGTATCCGCCTGATGATCGTCATCAGAAGGCGGTTCAGAGCTGTCAGAATTTTTCCCTACATTTACGATAGGCCGAGAGCCTTCGACGTGCACTGTGCCCGTTCCGGGATGGCAAACCACACCCTGACCTGCTCCAAGGTTGTACTCTTTCAAGATGTTATTACGTTGCTCATTAATAAAATTCCAGAATATAGCGTGCATTTTTTTATTCCGTTTTAAATCATTCCACCATAAATCTATTATAGATGATATTTCGTGCTCTTTGCCGTCAACCTTCTCCAGAACGTGTCCCACCATTCTTAACAGGACGACTGCCGTTATCCATCGTCGGCGCCACGTCGAGCCTTGGACTCCATCTTCTAAATCATCTAGGGCACCTCGCGCATCTTGGAGGACGAGACGAGCAGCTTTAGTCATGGCTAATCATTCCTTAGAATTATGTACATGCACGGCTCCAGGTCACTTATTCTGCTGCCGTCCGCCCGATTCCCTGCCTCCAATGCGGGTAGTTGATACAATTTGATGGCCGAGGCCTTATTCTGCCAGCGAGTTAGCACACGGATGAACGACGGTGCACGGTGCCGAAGGTGAAGCGACGATCGCGGGCGAACCGCCTGGCGCAGACGTAGGCGATGACCGCGATGCCGAGCGCTGCCGTGTGCGAGGCCATGTGCAGGCCATCGGCCAGCAGCGCCATGGAGCCGTAGGCGAGGCCGGCCACGATCTCCACCACCATGGTGACCGCGGTGAGCGCCACGACGATGCGCGTCCGCCGTTCCCCGGGCCGGGGAACGTCCTGCCCGAAGGCATGATCGTGCTCCCAGGGTGCGAGTAAGTGTGCGTGCATGCCTGTCTCCCCCCGGTCCACCGCACACCGGTTGCCGTGTCCGCCCTGAAGAATCAAAAGCCCGACGGTTGCCGTACCCTCGGACTCGGATGATGTCGCGCTTCGGTTGAGGGTGTTGTGGGTGGCGCCGTGCCGATTGTAAAGACAGCGACTGTCAGGATAGCAGCGTTGCGCACGAGCGACGCCACGATCTGCTGACGACGGCGGGCTGTTTGCCCCCTGTCACTGGAAGGGCAGCGCGGGAGGTGGTGGGCGGTACTGGGATTGAACCAGTGACCTTCGCGATGTCAACGCGACGCTCTCCCGCTGAGCTAACCGCCCTAACCACGTTGTCTGCCAGTCACCGCAGACACGCGGTCGGAAAATAGCGATTGAGGGGCTTGTGCTCAAGCACGTGAACGCGCGGGCCGAACCCCCGGTGCCACTGGCTGCTAAAGATAGTCCCGCAGCAATGCCACCAGCGGGCGGTCGGCGGGGGGCATGGGCAGGGCCGCCATGGCGACGGGGCGGAGCCAGCGGAGCGCCTGACCCTCACGCGGCACGGGGGTGCCCCGCCACACCCGGCAGGCATAAAGCGGCATCAAGAGGTGGAAATCGTCATAGCGGTGCGACGCGAAGGTAAGCGGGGCGAGACAGCTTTCGGTGATGTCGAGGCCCAGTTCCTCGTGCAGTTCGCGCACCACCGCGGCTTCCGGCGTCTCCCCCGCATCCACCTTGCCGCCGGGGAATTCCCACAGGCCGGCCATGCGCTTGCCGGGAGGGCGCTGCGCCAGCAGCACCCGGCCATCCGCATCCACCAGGGCGACAGCGGCCACCAGCACGATGGGCAGGGCCGGGCGCGGCGCGTCGGCGATGCCGAGGCAACCAGGATCGAGACCGGTCATATCAGCCTCCCGTTCAAATTCTCAGGAGCGGTAGGAGGCATTGATATCGATATAGCCATGGGTGAGGTCGCAGGTCCACACCACCCAGCCGCCGCTGCCGAGGCCGATGTCGACCTCGATACTGATCTCCTGCCCCTGCATGTGGCGGGCGACCGGGGCCTCGTCATAGCCGGGAACCACGTCGCCGGCCGCGGCCACCGCCACGCCGCCGATGCGGATGGCGAGGCGGTCCCGATCCACCCGCTCCCCCGACTTGCCCACCGCCATGACGATGCGGCCCCAATTGGCATCCGCCCCGGCCACCGCGGTCTTGACCAGGGGCGAGTTGGCGATGCTGAGCGCGATCCGCTTTGCCGCCGCGTCGTCCGCGGCGCCGGTGACCTGCACGGTCACGAACTTGCTCGCCCCCTCGCCGTCGCGCACCACCTGCTGCGCCAAGTCGGTGCAGACCGCCTGAAGTGCCGTTCGGAAGGCCTCGGCGCGGGGATCGGCGGCATCGGTGACGGCGGCATGGCCGGCCGCGCCCGTGGCGAACAACAGCAGCGTGTCGCTGGTGGAGGTGTCGCTGTCGACGGTGATGCTGTTGAACGACCGTGCCACCGCCTGTTTCAGCATCGCCTGCAACGCGTCCGCGGCGATGCCGGCATCGGTGAAGACGAACGCCAGCATGGTCGCCATGTCGGGCGCGATCATGCCGGAGCCCTTGGCGATACCGGCGACGGTGACCGGCGCGCCGTCGATCGTTGTGGTCCGGACCGCGCCCTTGGGAAACGTGTCGGTGGTCATGATGGCGCGGGCGGCCGCGTCCCAGTTGCCCGGCCGCAGACCGTCATGAAGGGAGGCCAGCACGCCCGTGATCCTGTCCGCCGGCAGGCGCTCCCCGATCACCCCGGTCGCGGCGCGGAAAACCGAGGTCTCAGGGCAGCCGACCAGCGCCGCGGCGTCCCGCACCACCACGGCCACCGCAGCTTCCCCGTGTGGCCCGGTGAAGGCGTTGGCGTTGCCCGCGTTCACCACCAGGGCGCGAGCACCGGTGGCGCCGCCGTTCCGGAGCGCGCGCCGGCACCATTGAACCTCGGCCGTGGCGGTCGCAGACCGGGTCAACACCCCCGCCGCATGAGTCCCCGGCGCGAGCTCCACCAGCAGCACGTCGTCCCGCCCGCGGTAGCGCACGCCGGCGGCGGCGGTGGCCGAGCGGACGCCACCGATCGCCGGGATGTCGGGAAAGCGTGCCGGGGCAAGCGGCGAACGGGGTGGCGTAGCCATCGGTGTAGACCTTTCAGGAGATGACGAACAGGGTGGCCCCGACGCTGGCGTCGGCGTCGGCCGGGTCCGCGAGCGGATGAAGCACAAAGCCGACAACCACACAAGGGCAGGCCGTCGGCATCGGCCAGCGCCTGTGCCGCAGTTCAATGAGTGACGAGCCCCCCGCCGCGCGTGCTAAGCTCCCGCCGATAGCCGGTACAGGCTTGGAACAGGGGCTCAGGGGAACCGCATGCAAGCCACCGGGTTCATCATTGCGTTCTGGGTGGCACTGCTGCTGATTTCCATACCGGTCGCCTTGCGCACCCGCCATCCCGACCAGAAGCCGTTGGCGGCGGTTGCGATCTTCATCTTCGTTTTCACCCTGGTGGCGGCCGGGCTCTACCTCGTGGTTTCCACCCTGGTGGCGTTGCTGGGGCTTTCGGACCTGTTGCGGGCGGAGAAGGGTGTCGCGGTCTTTCTGGTGGTGGTGTTCGCGCCCGCCTTCGTGATGGCGCGCTGGCAGGTGCACAAGCCGCCACGCCGGGCGCCGCCCCTCGAATGATCCAACGGAAGACGGTGACATGACCACAGCAAATCCCTGGATCGACGACCGCTCGGTGGCCCTGTTCACCGATCTCTACGAACTCACCATGGCGCAGGCGTACTACGCCGAAGGCATGGACGCACCGGCAACCTTCAGCCTGTTCGTGCGGAAGCTGCCGGCGCGGCGCAACTACCTGCTTGCCTGCGGCCTGGACGACGTCCTGCACTATCTGGAGCACTTGCGGTTCGATGCCGACAGCCTGGATCACCTGGCCTCCCTCGGTCAATTCGACGACGGCTTCCTGGACTGGCTGTCGCGGCTGCGATTCACGGGCGATGTGTGGGCGGTGCCGGAAGGCACGCCGGTGTTTCCGGACGAACCGATCCTGGAAGTGACCGCGCCCATCGCCGAGGCACAGATCGCCGAGACCTTCATCATGAACCAGGTGCACCTGCAGACCACCCTCGCCTCCAAGGCGAGCCGGGTGGTGACGGCCGCGGCCGGGCGCACCGTGGTGGATTTCGGGCCGCGGCGGATGCACGGGACGGATGCGGCCGTGAAGGCAGCCCGGGCGTTCCACATCGCCGGGGTCGGCGCCACGTCCAACGTGTTCGCCAGCAAGGTTTACGGCGTCGCCGCCACCGGCACCATGGCTCACAGCTATGTTGAGGCCTGGGACGAGGAAGTGGATGCCTTCCGCTCCTTCGCCAAGCGGTACCGCCAGACGGTACTGCTGGTGGATACCTACGACACCTTGCGCGGGGTCGACCGGGTGTGCGCGCTGGCCGAGGAGATGGGAGACGCTTTCGACGTCCGCGCGATCCGGCTGGATTCCGGCGATCTCGCCGAGTTGGCCCAGGAATCCCGCCGCCGGCTGGATGCCTGCGGGCTCCACGACGTCTCCATCTTCGCCAGCAGCAGCCTGGACGAGGACGCCATCGCCGGCCTGGTGGAGGCGGGAGCGCCCATCGACGGCTTCGGCGTCGGCACCCGGATGGGCGTGTCCCAGGACGCACCCAGCCTCGATATTGCCTACAAGCTGGTGGCCTACGCCGGCAAGGGCCGGCTCAAGACCTCCACCGGCAAGCCGGTGCTGCCGGGACGCAAGCAGGTATTCCGCAACGAGGAGGCTGGTACCGCCAGCGGCGACATGGTCGCCCGAGCGGACGAGGATCAGCCGGGCCGGCCCCTGATGCAACCGGTAATGCGGGACGGCCGGCGCACCGAGGCGGGGCGGGATACCCTGGACGCGGCCCGGGACCGCGCCGCCGATGAACTGCGCCGCCTGCCCGCGGCCATCCGGGGGCTGGCGTCCGCCGAGCAGCCCTATCCGGTCCAAGTCAGCCGGGCCCTGGAGGATTATCGCGATGCCGTGATCAGGGAGCGGGCGGGCTGACGCCGCGTTCCCTTGGCCACTATGTGAATCGGGAGGCAAACCACGGAGAGGAGGATCAGCGATGCATCCCAATGACGCCTTGCAACCGGGCGACGCCCTGATCGTGGTCGACGTCCAGCGTGATTTCTGCCCCGGCGGCCGCCTGCCGATCGAGCACGGCGACGCCGTGATTCCGGTGCTCAACGACTGGGTTGCCGCCGCCGCGGCCAAGGGGGTTCCCGTCTACGCGTCGCGCGATTGGCATCCCGTGGCGCATCCCAGCTTCGACGGCGAAGGGGGGCCGTGGCCGGTGCATTGCGTTCAGGACACGGAGGGGGCGGCGTTCCACCCGGACCTTCGCCTGCCGCCCGAGGTCATTGTGGTCACCAAGGGCACCCGGTTCGACCATGACCAGAATTCCGCGTTCGACGAGACCGGCCTCGCCAAACACCTGCATGAGAAGGGGGTGCACCGGCTCTGGGTCGGTGGCTTGGCCCAGGACGTGTGCGTCAAGGCGACCGTGCTGGACGGCCGCAAGGCCGGCTTTGCCGTGCAGGTGATTCGGGACGCGACCCGGCCGGTGACGGAATCGGGCGGCGAGGAAGCGCTCAAGCTGATGGTCGAGGCCGGGGCGGAACTGGTCGCCGCCGCCTGAACGCCGGCCGGATCACGGCCGGTTCCCGGGAGCCGAAAGGCCCGAGGTCCAAAGGAAAGACAGGACGCATGCGCATCACCAACAACGACGAATACCGGCAGGCGCTGGACCGCGCCGACGAACTGCGCAACGCCGAGGAGACGGCTGAGAGCAGCGATGAACTGGCCCGCCTGCAGGCCGCGATCGAGGCGTACGAGGCGCTGCCCGACAAGCCCGACGTCGCCAAGGGGCGCCCTACGCCGAAGCCCTACGACCATTGAGGCCCACCCAAGGGGGGTGCCGCCGTGTTGCCCTCACGCACCGGCGAAGCCGAGGAGCGGGGACGGTGCCGGCGCGGTGACCTCCGACGCCAAGTCGCGGAGAACGTCCTGCAGCGTTTCCTCCAGGACGGGATGATAGAACGGCTGCTCCAGCAGGTCGAACACGGTACGGCTTTCCTGGATGCACCAGGCCAGCACGTGGGCCAGATGTTCGCCGCCCGGCGCCGCCATGGCAGCCCCCAGCAGCCGGCCGTTATCGCGCTCGGCATACAGGCGAATGAGACCTTCCTCCCGCAGCATGACCGCGGCACGGCCGCCGGTGAAGCGCGCCGACGCCACCGCCGGGTTTTGGTCCTTGATCGCGGCCCAGGTGGCCCCGGCCGAGCACAACTGCGGATCGGTGAAGGCGATGGTGAGCGGGGCGCGGCGGCGGAACCCGGTGGCCGGGCGATGCACCGCGTTGTAGCCGGCGACGCGGCCGTCATGGGCGGCCTCGTGCAGGATCGCCGGGTGGCCGGGCAGGGCATCGCCGGCCAGAAACACCGGCAAGTCCGCGATCTGCATGGTTTCCATGTCGACCGGCGGGAATCCCTGTTCGTCGAGGGCGATGCCCAGCCGATCCAGGTGCAGGCCGTCCAGGTTGGGCCGGCGCCCCACCGCGACCAGCAGCCGATCCACCGTCACGGCGGCGCCATCGGCGCTCACCGTCAGCGCGTCGCCATCCGCCGCCACCTCCGCCGCCGTGCCAAGGTGCAAAGGGAAGTCCCGGCCGATCGCCTGGACCGCTGCCGCGTTGACCTCGGGGTCGGTCAGGCCCGCGATCTCCTGCTGCATGTCGAAGCCGGTGACGGTGAGTCCCATGCGGGCCAGCGCCTGGCCCAGCTCGCTGCCGATGGCGCCGAGGCCGAGCACGGCGATCCGCGGCGGCAAGTCGCGTTGTTCGAACAGGGTGTCGGTGGTCAGGACCTTGTCGCCGAAGCGTCGCCAGGGTGCGGGCACCACCGGCTGCGAGCCGGTGGCGATGACCACAACATCGGCGCGGATGATCAGGTCCCGTTCCGGCACGTGGAGCCGGTCGGGATCCAGGAATTCGGCGTAGCCGTCCACCAGGCGATCGCCGAGATCGCGCATGCCGCCCTTGAGAACGCCGTCGACGAAGCGGTCGCGCAGGCCGCGCACGTGGGCGAGCGCCGCCGGCAGGTCGATGCGCAGGGCATCGCCGCCCCGGATGCCTTCGGGGGCCAGGGCATGCCGGCGGTGATAGTCGTCGGCCACCTGGATCATGACCTTGGACGGCATGCAGCCGACCCGGGCGCAGGTGGTGCCGAGCGGCCCGCCGTTGATCAGGACGAAGCTGTCGGTTTGCTTGCGGATTTCGGAGAGGGCATGCAGGCCGGCGGTGCCGGCACCGATGACCGCAACATCGACGCGGCGTTCCATGGCGGGTCCTCCTGCAAGGCGGCGATCGCCGCATCTTACAACAGCGAGTCGTGATATAATAGGGGATGAAAGATGGGCGGCTCCGGCCGCGTGGCGGGCGAGAACGGGGTTGACGAGCGAGGGGGATGAAGAGCCAGACTGGTATCGATGCGGGACTGACGCTGCCGGTTCCGGCAGTTCTTCCGGACCTGCATCTGGACGTGGAGGGCGCAGCGATGCTGAGACGCAAACTGAAGACATGGGTGGTTCTGGCAGACGGGGCGCGCGGGCAGATCCTCCTGAGCGAGGGGCCGGGCCACCTGGAAACGGCCCGGGACCAGGTCTTTATCGGCTCGCGGCTGCCTGGTCGCGAGATCGAGGCGGATCGCCCGGGCCGGACTTTCGACAGCGCCGGCGAAGGGCGCCACGCCTACGTCGCCCCCACCGACCCGCGGCGCAAGCAGAAGGAGGAGTTTGCCCGCGCCATCGCCGCCGTGCTGGAAGACGGGGCGGACGACGGCAGCTATGAGCGCCTGGTGCTGGTGGCGCCGCCGAAGACGCTGGGCGACCTGCGGGCACTGCTGTCGAAGCGGGTGGCCCGATGCGTCAGCAGCGAGGTGCCCAAGAACCTGATCGAGGTGCCGATGCATGAACTGCCGGATCGGCTGCGCGACGTCTTGAAGCCGCCGCTGCCCGGCACGTGAGCGGACACGGCGTGACTGACGCGTTGATCCCGCCGCCAAAACCGACGGGAGCGGACGGTAAGCCGCGGCACATCGGCGTCGAGGTGGAGTTCGCCGGCATCGATTGCCGGCGTGCCGCGGAACTGGTGCAGGAGCGCTTCGGCGGCGAGCTTGAGGAACTGGATCCGTACCGGTTCCGCTGCCGGGACAGCCGCCTGGGCGATTTCCTGATCGAACTGGACAGCCGCTATGCGCATCCACCGGCACGGGCCGCCGAGGCCGAGGCCAAGTCGGAGGACGAGATCGCCCGCTTCTGGCACCAGCTTGAGGCCGACCTGCACTCCACCATCGGCGACATCGGCAGCCTGTGGCTGCCGGTTGAGATCGTGACGGCGCCGATCGCGCTCGAAGACCTGCCGGTGCTGGACCGGCTGACCGCGGACCTGCGCGCGGCCGGGGCGCGCGGCACCGACGAGGGCCTGTTCTACGCCTTCGCCACTCAGCTCAATCCGGAAGTGCCGTCGCGGGCGCCGGACGACATCCTGCGCCACCTCCAGGCCTACATCATCCTGGCCGAGGGCCTGCGCCAGGAGATCGACCTGGACGTCAAGCGCCAGCTGCTGCCGTTCGCCAGCCCCTTTCCGCGGTCATACCAGTACAAGGTGCTGGAGCCGGACTACCGGCCGTCGCTGGCCGATCTGGTGGACGATTACGTGGAGGCCAACCCCACCCGCAACCGGGAACTGGACCTGCTGCCGCTGTTCGCCGAGATCGCGCCCGAACGGGTCCATGAGCGGGTGCGCGATCCGCTGATCAAGGCCCGCCCGACCTTCCACTACCGCCTGCCCGACACCCGTCTGACCGATCCCACCTGGGGGATCGTCACCGAATGGAACCGATGGGTGCGGGTGGAGCGGCTGGCTGCCGACAGCGCCCGGCTGGCCCAAGCGGCGGAGCAGTTCCTGTCCCACTCCCTGGAACGGCGTCTGGCCGAGTGGGGGGAGAAGGTGCGCGGCTGGTTCCAGTAGGCGGCCGGCGAGGGCGGCGCGGGGCGTTCGGCCGCCACGGGGATGCACACCTTTCCGGTCACGCTGCTCTGATGTGCCCGGGCTCGGCCCGGGCATCCACGGAATCGACGCGAGCACGTCCAACCAGGGGTGGCAGGAAGACTCGGTCGCCGCAGGGGGCAAGGCGTCCGACGGTGGGTGCGCGGCCCCGGTGGCGCCGGGATGACGTGGTCAGGGCACGATGCGCCGTGCCCGCTTCGAGGCTTTTCGTGGATGGCCGGGTCAGGCCCGGCCAAGACGCGGGGGAGGGGACGGAGGGGACGCGGCGGGGGGCGGTGGCGGCGAGGGAAAGCGCCTTGTCCGTCGGCGCAAACGGTTGCGGCGGCCTTCTGGGGATGGCCGCCGCTTTCGGATACAGGGTTGTGACGAGGTCCGGGGGCGTCGGCCCCCGGTTTTCGTTTCGTCGATCAGGCCGCGGCGCGCCGACGCCGGGCGGCCACGCCGAGGCCGACGAGGCCAAGGCCCAACAGGGACAAGGTCACTGGTTCCACCACCTCTGCCGGCGGAGGCGGCGGAGGCGGCGGCGAAGCGCCGGGTGAGAAATCGGTAGCCAAGACACTGAAGTAGCTGTCGGCAAAGTCGAAGCCGGCGACCGTGGCCAGGAATGGCACATCGGCACTGATGGTTCCGAAGCCGGCGGGGATTGCCACATTGCCGAACAGGAAGCCGTCATCGAGGAAGAAGCCCGTCGTGTCCACGGCGACGCCGTTCAGCATCAACGACGATGCCGCCGTCCCGATGATCGCGATGTTGAGAAAATTCTGTGTGAACACCTCGGTTCCGATCGGCGTTGCGTACGCGTACTCGTCCAGCCACTGGTTAACACTGGGCACGATCGCAAATGCGGGGTCCCCAAGCGCACGCGAGCCGCCCGTACCACGGACGTACTGCCCGACCTGGACCGGCGCGCTGGCGGTGAGGGTGGCATCCCCGACGTTGTCGATCTGCAGGAACTGACCCGCGTTGATCGTGCCCTGTGATACACCGTTGAGAAACACCTCGGTATCGTCGTTGGCGGCGATCACCCGGATCAGATCAGCATCCGCGCCGCCGCCAAAATTCTTGGCCAGCTTGAACTCCGTATCAAAGTTGTCGACGCTGAAGTTCTGGGCAATGAGATGGTCGCAAGCGACAGTGCCGAGTGGTACTTGCGTGCAGGCGGCACCGGCGAATACGGCCACGTCTTTAGTAGCGAGAACATGCGTGCCGGAGACATCTAAGTTAGATAAAGTACTATAAGCGACGGACTCGCCTTTCTGAAGCGTGAGAACGATCGGCGTATTGGCGGCATTACCGCTGAGCACCGTGGGTGACGTGATGGTGACTTCAGTATCATCCTCCAGTGCCGTCACCGAAAGCTGAGAGCCCCCGGCAAATCGACCGTTGAAGCCCAGCACGCGGTATTCCTTGCCGAGACCGGTGGTGTCCAGCAGAACGGTTTGGTCGCTCGTCGCTGCTTCGCGGTTGAGTGCGATGCCGCTGATGGGATTGTCCGCCTCGGCGAAGATCGATTTATTGTTTACGACACCAGTCATCGGCATAGTGAACAAGGCACGGTCGAGCGCAGTTTGGAAAACCCCGCTCGCATCGATGGTGAACGCTAAGTTGAAACCCTCATTATTCGAGAGGGTCCCTGTGGTGTTTTCGGCCCCGAAAACGACGAGGCTTAATGTGTTGGTTGTTGAAAAATTCGGATGATAGTTCGCGATGAAAGCGGCGTTTGCCCCGCTTGCCGCCAGCAGCGGCAAAAGCGCCACCCCAGCCATCAGAGACTTCAATCGTTTGGTGTGCATTCCAACTCCTCCTCATCACCAAAAATTTCGTTCCACTGGAGCGGCCAATGATCCCGATCGAGGTCACCGGCCCGGCGGGGGGGATGGCGGCGCGTGGTTGTTGGTGTCATCCCGCGTGCCCCACCCTGGTCCCGGCTTATGGCGTATTTTGCAAGCAAGCCGTGTGCCAAGCCAGAGGAACCTATTTGAATCAAAGCGTTGAGCCCTCGGTCGGGCCCGCGAGCAAGCCGAAAGCGTAAAGTCTGCTTTACGGCCCATTTGGGGATGAGGCGCCACTTCACGCCTGGAGCGAAGGGAAATCGTGTTGTTTTCGAGGGGCTTAGCCCGCGTGCCCGAGCTGCGCCGCGGGTGTCGGAATTCTTTACACCCAATGGCGTATCCAGCCTCGGGCAGGGCCTACCGTTCGACCCTAATGCCTTGTTTCCCAGATGTTTTTCAGGTTATCCCCAAGGCTGCGAAAGGTGTCGGAATTCTTTACACCCGCTCGAAGAGACCGACTAGCAGGGCCGGGATGACGTAGTCATGGCGTGATGCGCCGTGCCCGCTTCGAGGCTTTTCGTGGATGGCCGGGCCAGGCCCGGCCAAGACGCGGGGGAGGGGGGACTTGGCGGGGAGCGGTGGCGGCGAGGGGAGGCGCCTTGTCCGTTGACGCAAACGGTTGCGGCGGCCTCCTCGCGAAGGCCGCCGCTTCCGGACACAGGATCGTGAGAGGTCCGGGGGGCAGCGTTCGCCCCCCGTTTTCATTTGGTCGATCAGGCCGCCAAGCGACGCCGGCGGGCCATCAGGCCGAGGCCGACGAGGCCAAGGCCGAGAACGCTCAAGGTGCCGGGCTCGACCACTTCTTCCGGATCGATCTCCCGCAAGAGCTTGTCGTTGATCGCCGAGGCGAACGTGACGAAGTCCGAAGCGAACAGGGTGAAGGAGTTTGGCCCGCCCTGAACGTTGGCGACGTACCAGTTGAACACAGACTGAGACTCGATAGCGATGCCGTTGATGGCACGGTTGCCATCGGTGGCACCGGCGAGGAAGGCGTCGCGGGCACCGGCGGCGGCGGGCCCACTGTTATTCGTGCCGTCGCCGGAGACGTCGATGATTTCCCGGGTGGCGTTGATGGCCTCGCCGCCGATGCTGGCGGTGTTGATCAGGTTGGCCGAGAAGTTGATGGCGGCGCCGACGCCCGTCAAACCGCTGAACGGGCGGGTAGCGGCGGCGATGGCACCGGCGAAGGTATTGGCACTGGCTGCATCGTTGATCAGGGTCCAGGGCACCGTCTGCTGCTGCTCGGTGGCGCCGGACCAGTAGACGTAGGTCACCGCGATCTGGCCCAGCGCGCCATCCTGGATCTTCTGCTGGACCGCGGCATTCTGGAAGGCCTGAACGTAGCCGTCCCGCTGCAGCGCGAACTCGGTGGCATCGACACTGCCGGACACGTCCACCGCCAGCACCAGTGCCAAGTCGACGGCGATCGCCGCCTCGGACGATTGCGGTGCCGCCAGGCCGAGGGCGACGGCCGCCATCGCCAGGGTCTTGAACAGGGTTTTCTGAAACACACTAACCTCCTCTTTGCACGTGTTGTTAAAGGTTATGACGTCCGGCCAATGATCCCGATCGAGGTCACCGGCCCGGCCGGGGGGATGGCGGCGCGTGGTTGTTGGTGTCATCCCGGGTGCCCCACCCCTGTCCCGCCTTATGGCGTGCTTTGCAAGCAAGCCGTGTGCCAAGCCAGAGGAACCTATTTGAATCAAAGCGTTGAGCCCTCGGTCGGGCCCGCGAGCAAGCCGAAAGCGTAAAGTCTGCTTTACGGCCCATTTGGGGATGAGGCGCCACTTCACGCCTGGAGCGAAGGGAAATCGTGTTGTTTTCGAGGGGCTTAGCCCGCGTGCCCGAGCTGCGCCGCGGGTGTCGGAATTCTTTACACCCAATGGCGTATCCAGCCTCGGGCAGGGCCTACCGTTCGACCCTAATGCCTTGTTTCCCAGATGTTTTTCAGGTTATCCCCAAGGCTGCGAAAGGTGTCGGAATTCTTTACACCCGCTCGAAGAGACCGACTAGCAGGGCCGGGATGACGTGGTCAGGGCGCGATGCGCCGTGCCCGCTTCGAGGGTTTTCGTGGATGGCCGGGCCAAGCCCGGCCAAGTCGGGGGAGGGGACCGGCGGGGACCGGCGGGGACCGGCGGGGACGTGGCGGGGGTGGCGTCTGCCGGCTACCGCCCCGGCCACCGCAGGCTGTCGGCGACGTCGCGTGGCGGCGCCGGCGCGGGCGGATGTCGGCAGCCGGGTCGGTCAGCCCGGGTTGTTGGGGTCGGTGCGGTCGGCGGCGGTCTCGCGGACCGAGGCCAGTTCTTCGCGCAGGGCGTCGTGACGGTCCTTGAGGTCGGCGAGTTCGGCCTCCGCGGCTTCGGCGCGCTCGCGCCAGTGCTCGGCCTCCGCCTGCCAGTCCACGGCGGTGCCCGTCTCTGCGTCCTCAACGTCGATGTCGGCATCCGCGAAAAGCGCCGTGTCGTCGTCCGCGGTCAGCGCATCGTCCGCGTCGGTGTCGTTGGCCGGCACCAAACCGGACACTTGACCGGACACCGGATCGGCCACCGGATCGGGTGCGGGCCTGACGACGCCGCCCTTGAGGCGGGCGTGCAGGTTGGCGACGTAGGCCGCATCCGCCGCATCCAGTTCGCCTTTGGCCTGGGCGTCGCGCAGTTCCTCCAGGTCGGCGCGGGTGTCGGCGCCGAGGGTGCGGAGCTTCAGCAGCTCATCGATCAGTCCATCGACGCCGCCGGGTTGTTTCCGTTTTGCCATGGCCGTTTCCCCGTGGTCACCGCGCGTTTCGTCGGCGCCTCGAAAAAGAGGCGGATCCGCCAGCATCGGGAAGGTAGACGGCTTGGACCGCGCCGGGCAATGCGTTTTTGAAAGCACTGTCGTCGGTCGCCGGACCCGGGGGCGTGACGCCGGCGCGACTCAAGCTCAGTTCAGGCGCAGTTCAGGCGGCGCGGGCGTCGCTTTCCTGCAGGGAGCAGCCGGCGATGCGCCAATCCCCCGAGGCCTGCCGCTGCAGCAGGAAGTGCGCCATGACGGCGATGTCGTTCGGACCGACGATGAACACCGTCTGGAGTGCGCCGTCGTTGGTGAGCCGGATCTCGGCGAACTCCACCGAGCCGGGGCGGTAGACGGGTGGATATCTGTCACGAACCATTCGGACGAACGCTTCCGCGGTATGGAACCGATGACGGATGTGCGGTGTTACGTAGGCGAAGGCACGCTCCGCATCGTCCTCCCGGAAAGCCATCAGTTGGGCGCGGACGACGTATTCGATGGTGAAGCGATCGTCCCGGTCCAACTCAGTCGGCTGCAACGTGGTTGCATCCGCAACTCTTGGGCCGAACAAGGAGACGATCAGCGTGATCAGTGGCACTAGACCTTTCATGACTCCCTTTATCCTCTTCCGCCCCTACTCTACGGTAAAAGGGCTGCGGCAGATCAGGGCGGAATCCGGGCATCTGCCCTGACCGGAACGCATGAAAGGGCCTCGAGCGGGGTAAAATGCCATGGCTGAGCCCGAAAAGCGGCGATCGTGGCTGGTGCTGGCGGGGTTCCTCGCCGCCAGCCTGAGCGTGTCCCTGATCGGCGGGGCAGTGACCGCGACGTCGGTGGAGACGTGGTATCCGCGCCTGATCACGCCTGCGTTCACCCCACCAGACTGGGTGTTCGGGCCGGTCTGGACCGTGCTCTACATCATGATGGCGGTGGCCGCTTGGCGGGTGTGGCGGCGGACCGGCTTTGCCGGCGGAGCCGTGCCGCTCGGCCTCTATGGCGTGCAGCTCGGGCTCAACCTGGCGTGGTCGGTGCTGTTTTTCGGGCTCAACTGGATCGGCGTGGCGCTGGCGGAAATCGCCGTGCTCTGGCTCGCCATCGCCGTGACCACGCTGCTGTTCTGGCACGTGGACAGGATCGCCGGGTGGCTGATGCTGCCGTATCTGCTGTGGGTGGGTTACGCCACCGTCCTCAACGCCGCCATCTGGCAGTTGCAGGGGCGGCCGATCCCTTGAGGGACCGGCCGTCCCCGGCGAGTCCGGTGGTCAGGTGGCCTTGCGGCGGCCGTCGTGGGTGGGGCGCCACACCCGGGTGTGGTGATCGTCGCAGTAGGACGAGCCGGGGCGCACCCGCTCGCCGCAGATGACAAACTGCCCAAACCGGCGGCGGCTGACGATCCAGCGGCATCGGGCCGTACCGGCGTCGCTCAGGAGCACCTGATCATCCACCTCGGTATGGGAAAAATCCTTCGGCATGTCACTTCTGTCCGTTCTTGACCTTCGGGTTCTCCCCCTTGAGGTCATAGAGATAGTGCGGTCGGGCCCGGCATCCAAACCGGCGTGCCAGGGCCGACCGATCGGCAGTGACCGAAGCCTGTGGCGGCCGCCATCTTGAGTTTTTCGCCTTGATACCCGGCTTCCAGGTCTCTAGGTTGGAAAGCAATTTGGCCGTGCAAGTGCCAACTCCGCAGATAATAGCGTAGATGTAAGGACCTAGCCTGCAGCCGCTGCGACTTCTGTCGCCTTTATTGATGGGCTGCGGAGTGGAATGGCGGGGCATTTAAGCTTTCCAATGATTGATTAGGACGATTGTGCCATGATCGCATTTGGACAGGGGTCCAGCGCAGCTCGCGCCATACTTCTGCTGGCCAGCCTGATCGCGTTCCTCCTTGCCCTGCCATCCTTGGCGGCTGCGCGGGATCAAGCGGACTGGTCCGGGGTGTGGGACAGCCGCTGGCGCGACGGCGGCGCGGTGATGATTCTGCAACAGACCGACGATCGGGTGTTCGGCACCTACCCGGCGCTTGAAGGAATCATCGAAGGTCGTATCGAAGGCCGCGTGCTGTCCGGCACGTGGCGCGATGATTTCGGTATCGGGACGTTCACGTTCGCGATCTCGCCCGACGGTGACAGCTTCACCGGGCGGTTCGGCACCGGCGAGTGGTGGACGGCCGCACGTGTCGGCGAGTTCCAGGCGACACGGTTCATCGCCACGCCCGATGCGTCCACGCCCGAGGCGACCATGCGGGGGTTTCTCATGGCCGGCAACGACAGCCGGGAGGGGCGGACCGATCGGATCGCGCCGGCTATGGATCTATTGGATTTCAGCGAGGACGAGGAACCGGTCTCCAGCGGCGACCGCCTGCGGCTCGCGACCAAGCTGTTTCGCATCCTGGATCAACTGACCATAAGGGTTCGGCACCTGCCGGCTCCCGAGGAAGGTGCGGACACGGTCGATACCGTGCTTCGCCAGGCCGGAACCAACGTATCCGTGGCGTTGACCTTTCGCCGGGCCGAGACCGAGGATGGGGCGCCGGCTTGGCTGATCGTGGTGCCGCCGGCCGAGCAGATGGAGCGGGACCTCAGGCGGCTTCTGGTTCGGCGTGACGGCGAGCTTCGCCATTCCCGCGAGCACCATGACCTGCAATCCCCACGCGACACCATGCGCACGTTCATCGAGCAGCGCCATGTCCTGGAGGACGGGCGCAACCAGCTTTTTCTCAGGACCATGGACCTGTCGCGGGTCGCCGCAGCCACGCGCGCGGAATATGGGGAGTTGCAGGGCCGGTTTCTGAAGCGGGTGATCGATCGCATCGGTTTCGTGCTCTGGCAGGAGATCCCCGACAATCCGGATCAGCGCGCGCCGTACGTTCACTTCCGGCACCCCGATGGCGACATCGAGATCGTGCCGATCGAGCAGGAGGACGGCCGCCGCATCTGGCAGTTCAGCGCCGATACCGTGGACGCCGCCAGGCGCCTCTACGTGGCGCTTGAGGACATGCCGGTGGCGGAAGGCCTGGTCCAGGAGCCTCCAGCCACGGCATTCTTCGAGGTTCGCGACCGCATGCGCGCGTTGGATCGACGCCTGATGAACGACGTTTTCGGCGCCGAGATGTGGCAGATCATCGGCCTTGGCATTTGGCTGATCATCAGCCTGCCGTTGAGTTGGGTCCTGGCCTGGCTGGTGGCAAAGGTGTTCCGGCTGGATCGGGCGACCGGCGATTTGATGAGTGCCAAGGCCCGTTTCCTGTGGCCGCTGCGTCTCATCTTCGTGGCCGTGCTCGGGCTCGTTGCCCTGCGTCTGCTGGGGTTTCCCCAGGCCATCGAATTGGCGCTGCGCACGGCGCTCTGGCTGGTGTTGACCATCGCCGGGGGCTGGCTCGCCTTTCATCTGGTCAACAAGGTCAGCAGCTGGTTCGCGCCGTCGGCGGACAAGGGCCGGTTCCAGGACGCGATGCTGCATTCCCTGGCGACCTCGATCACCAAGATCCTGGTGATCATCGGCGCGGCGCTGTTGCTGGCGGAGGCGTTGTCGCTGCCGTATCAAGGCGTGCTCGCCGGCCTCGGCATCGGCGGCCTGGCGGTGGCGCTGGCGGCACAGTCCACCCTGGCCAATTTCATCGCCGGGCTGACGCTGCTGGCCGACAAGCCGGTGAAGGTAGGCGATTTCTGCAAGTTCGGCGACCAGATCGGCACGATCGAATCCATCGGTCTGCGGTCGGTCAAGGTGCGGTCCCTGGGGCGGACGCTGATCAGCATCCCCAATGCGGAGTTCGTCAACCTGTTCCTGGAGAACTTCACCAAGCGCGATCAGATATGGCTGCACAAGATCCTGAACCTGCGCTACGAGACGACGCCGGATCAGTTGCGCTGGGTCCTGGCCGAGATCCGCAAGCTGCTCTTGCAGCATCCCCAGGTGACGGCGCTGCCGGCGCGGGCGCGCTTCGTCAGCTTCGGCGAACATTCCCTGGATATCGAGATCTTCGCCTACGTGCGAACCACGGATTTCGATACCTTCCTCGCGGTCCAGGAGGATCTGTACCTCCGCATCATCGACATCGTTGATCAGTCCGGCACCGGCTTCGCCTTCCCGTCCACGGTCAACTACCTGGCCCGGGACAGCGGCATCGATGCCGACCGCAAGAGCCGGGCGGAAGCCATCGTCAAGCAGTGGCGGGAGGAGGACGAGCTGCCGTTCCCCGAGTTCGATCAAAAGACCCGCTTCGGCCTGATGGACCAGATCGAATATCCGCCCGAGGGATCGCCGGGCGGTCGCCGCGCCCTGGAGAAGCGGGACCGGGAGCGCGAGGCCTGAAGGCTGCGGCCTTCGCCCGCGACCTTGGTCATTGCCCGGCCGCGATTTTGCCCGCACAGTAGTGTTGCTGCCGGACGGGACGAGGGGATCGCATCGAATGAGGTTCCATGATTGCAGTACCGCACCCAGCCCCCGCCGGGTGCGCATCTTCATGGCCGAGAAGGGCATCAGCCTGCCGACGGTGCAGGTGGATCTGAAGTCCGGCGAGCATCTCGAGCCAGCGTTTCGGCGGCTCAACCCGTGGTGCACGGTGCCGGTGCTGGAACTGGACGACGGCACCTGCATCAGCGAGGCAATGGCGGTGTGCCGCTTCCTCGAGGAGATCCACCCCGACCCGCCGCTGATGGGGCGTGACGCCCGGGAGAAGGGGCTGGTGGCGATGTGGGAGCACCGGTGCGAGATCGATGGCTTCCTCGCCGCCGCTGAGGCTTTGCGCAATGCGACGCCGCGGATGAAGGGGCGGGCGCTGCCAGGTCCCGAACCGTACGAGCAGATCCCGGCCCTGGCGGAGCGCGGCCGGAAGCGCGTCCAGGGCTTTTTCAAGGCCTTGGACCAGCGCTTGGCCGACAGCGCATTCCTGGCCGGCGACACCTACACCGTCGCCGACATCACGGCGCAGGTGGCGGTGGATTTCGCCGGCTGGATCAAGCTGACCATTCCCGAGGCGTTGGTCCATGCCAGACGCTGGCACGACAGCGTCAGCGCCCGCCCCAGTGCCGGGGCATGAGGCGGTGGCGCGTTAAGGGACGGGACATGAGGCGGCGGGACATGAGGTGGCGGGACATGAGGTTGCGGGGGAGGGCAGGGCGATGATCGCGCCGCTGCAACGGACCCTCATCAAGGCCGCGGTCGCGACGGTGCTGTTCATCCCGGCCATGGCGGCGGCGGTGATCGGCTATCGCACGCAGCGGCGGATGGAGCAACGCCTTCGCGGCGAGGCGGAGGCCGATGGCACACTCCCGGCTGAGCCGGCCACAAACTGCCAACCCCCGGAGCAAGAGATGGTGGATCGACGCCTGGAGGGCTGAACGCCGCTGCCGCGAGTCTCCGCTGTTATGGTCCCGGCAGCGCGCGGTTGCGGGTGGCGCCATAAAGGCGGTCGTGGGCCATGCGAATCACCCGGACGGTTTCGGTCCACATCCCCAGTGTATCGATCGCCGCCAAAGGGAACCAGCGGGCTTCGGCGGCGTCGCTGCCGGCCACGGGTTCGCCCCGTTGCCATGCGAGCGCGACTTCCACCAGGGTGTACTGATGGATGACGCGGCCGGTCGCATCCCGGTCGATCAGGTCCACCACGTCGACCACGCCAAGCGGCCGGGCCAGTACCCCGGTCTCCTCCAGCACCTCTCGGCATACGGCGTCCACCACCGTCTCGCCCAGATGTTGCAGGCCGCCCGGCAGGCTCCATTCACCCTGGCGCGGCGGGTTGGCGCGGCGGATCAGCAGCACGTCGGCGTTGCGGTCACCGCCGTCCGGGGCGGCGCGGAAGACGATGCCGCCGACACCGACGAGCGGATGGGGTGGAAAGGTGCGGGGGGCGTCCGTCATCTCGGGCTGGTCTCACCTGCGTCCGGACCGGTTGATTGTCGCAACCATCGGCGATCGCGCGGGCGGATGCCAGCCTTCGCTCACCCTGACGCCGGTGCGTGCATGACGGGTCTCATCGCCCAACCCCATCCTGCCTGGCGCAGTCGGTGTCGCACGGTATGATTGCAGGGTTATGGTGAAGCTGGTAGAAGCCGACCCAGCGCTGGTGGGCGCCGACGTCCGACCCTCTCCCTCCGTCTTGCGATTTCCTGAACGAAAGGCATCCCGTTGCTGCAACGCCTCTACGACTGGACCATCAGCCTTGCCGCCCACCGCCATGCGCTGCTGGCCCTGGCCGCCATCGCCTTCATCGAAAGCTCGGTTTTTCCGATCCCGCCGGACGTGCTGCTGATTCCGATGATCATCGCGGCGCGCGACCGCGCCTGGCTGATCGCCGGGGTCTGCACCGTGGCCTCGGTGCTGGGCGGGCTCGCCGGCTATGGCATCGGGTTCTTCCTGTTCGAGGAAGTGGGCCGCCCGGTACTGGAGTTCTACGGCTACTTCGACAAGTTCGCGGCGTTTCAGCTGCGCTACGTGGACTACGGCGCCTGGATCGTGTTCATCGCCGGGCTGACGCCGTTTCCCTACAAGGTCATCACCATCGCGAGCGGGGTCTTCGCCCTGGATCCGACAACCTTCATGGTGGCGTCCATTCTCGCCCGCGGTGCCCGTTTCTTTTTGGTGGCGGCGCTGCTGTGGTACTTCGGGCCGCCGATCCGCCGGTTCATCGAAAACAATCTCGGACTGGTGACCATCGTTTTCTGCGTGCTGCTGGTCGGTGGCTTCGTGGTCGCCCGCTACCTGATTTGAGCCGGGCCACGGTTGGCGAGCCGGCGGGCGGCGTATGGTGGCGCGCGGCGCCTTGCCCGGCTACATGACCGGTCATGGATCGCCTGAAAACCGTGAGAATCGACATCGACCGCTGGGCCGCCCCCCTGGTTGCGGTTGCGTCACTGGCGTCGCTGGCGGCCGCGTTCATCGGGGAGCACTGGCTGGGGATCGAGCCCTGTGTGCTCTGCCTCTATCAGCGGGTGCCCTATGCCGCGACCGCGGTCATCGCTGTCCTTGCAGCGGCCTTGCCGCTCGGGCGGCCCGTTCGCGCGCTGTGTCTCGGCGTCTGTGCCGCGATCTTTCTGGCCGGGGCCGGCCTTGCCTTCTATCACGTCGGGGTCGAGGCGCACTGGTGGACCACGGCCATTCCCGGTTGCGCGGGCGAGCTGCCCGATGACCTGACGGTGGCCGAGTTGCAGGCGCTGCTGCAGGACCCACCGCGTCGGCCCTGCGACGAGGTGACGTGGCGGCTGTTCGGCCTCACATTGGCGGCGTACAACACGATGCTGTCGCTGGTACTGGCCGTGGCCACCGCGGCCGCGGCAGCGCATCTGGCCAAAGGAGCGAACAGGTGAGCATGACCACACCGACCACCGGGCGCCTGCCCGGCGATCCCACCCGGCGGGAGCTGGTGGACCGGATGATCCGCGTCGACCACGCCGGCGAGTACGGCGCCATCCGCATCTACCAAGGGCAGTTGGCCGTGCTGGGCCGGACGGCCGCCGGGCCGGTGATCCGGGAGATGGCGGACAAGGAGCGCGAGCACCTGGAGACCTTCAGCCGCCTGGTCGTGGAACGGCGGGTGCGGCCGTCGGCGCTGCAGCCGATCTGGCATGTCGCCGGATTCGCGCTCGGCGCCGCCACGGCGATGCTGGGCGCCAAGGCGGCGATGGCCTGCACGGAAGCGGTGGAAGAGGTGATCGACGAGCACTATGACAGCCAGGTGCGGCTGCTCGGCGACGACGAGGCGGACTTGCGCGCCATCTGCGAACGCTACCGCGAGGAAGAGGTGGAGCATGGCGCCACTGCGGTCGAGCATGGAGCCCGAGAGGCGATCGCCTACCGACCCCTGACGACCGTGGTCAAGGCGGGATCGCGCGCCGCGATCTGGCTGGCGGAGCGGTTCTGAGGCTCAGCCGTCCGGACCTTCGCCACGCAGGAACGCGGCGATCGCCGGATCGGCGCACAGGGCGGCGAGGTCATCGGGGCCCGGCAGCTCGGGCCGGTCGCGTTCGGCGTCGACCATGCAGAGAAAGCCCAACGGGGCGTCCGCCGCGGCCCTGAACTGATGCCACGTCAGCGGCGGGACCGTGACCAGGTCATAGGGCGAAACCGCGCGGATCTCGGTGCCCACCAGGCAGCGGCCGGCGCCGCGCAGGATCATGACGGCGTGGACATGGCGGTGCCGCTCCAGGCTGGAAAAGCCGCCCGGCCCTACTTCGAAGTAGCGCAGTTCGCCCATGAGGTCGGGCGAGGCGAACAGGACTTGGCGGGTCACGTCGCGGAACGGGGCTTCGCCGTCATCCTTGTAGGCGAGCCGAGCCACGTCCTCCCAGCGGAAGTCCTTCCGGAAGGGCCGGAACCGTGGTGGCCCGTCACTCATTCGGACACCGCCGCCGGGGCGCTCAGCCGCGCCACATCGCCGGTAAACCCGCGTGCGGCCTCCACCAGGCTGTCACCGGCGGCGAGCAGGTCACCGCCGATCAGCACCATCATGTCGGGTCCGTAGACCTTCAGGATCTCGGGCACCCGTGCCCGGGTCATGCCGCCGGCGGGGACGGGCAGGGTCGGGTTGAGGCCATGGAACGGGCCGCGCGCGACCTCGGCGAGGTTCCGGCACTCTTCGAGGGTGTAGTGGAAGCGGCCGCCGGTGTGCGGGAAAATGGTGGCATCGGCCCCCAGCATCCGGAACAGCCGGCCCAACAGCAGGGCGGGAGCGATCCGGGCCGCCCCCGCCATGGCCGGATGGGCGAGGAACGCCATCTCCGGGAAGTCCCGCACCAGCCGGTGGAAGGCGGGAAGGCCCACCAGCATCGGCGCGATCAGCACGGTATCCACTCCTTCCGCGGCGGCGATGCGGATTTGGTGGCGGAGCCTGTCCAGGTCACCGCTCAGGCTCGGGGCGTAGCGGCTCCGCCCGCCGCTGGCATCGTTCGCCCGGCGCACCGCGGCGGCACAGGCCGGCACCCGGTCGGCGAAACGGCTGTAGGACTGGTCGGCCAGGCCGTGGTCGTCCTTGATGATGTCCACACCGCCTTGGGCCAGCCGGCCGGCCAGGGCGGCCAGGCGGTCGTGGCTCAAGCCCTGCGGCTTGAGGGCGGCGCAGGTGAGGGCGCGGCGCTCGGCGCTCAGGCGACGGCGCAGGCCGGCGATGCCGTGGTTGGGGCCGGCGAAGGCCCGGGCCAGGTCGGCGGGCAACAGGACGTCGTGCAGGGTGACGTCCGGCTGCAGCGACGTGTTGCCGAACAGCATGTTGAGAAGCTGGCCCGGTTCCGCCCCGGTGGTGGCGGTGGCGAGACCGATCCGCACCTCGAACGGGCCGCCGGCCATCTCCCGGATATCCTCGACGCGGCCGCAGACGGCCTCCCGCACGAAGGCATCGTCGATCACGGCCAGCGACACCTCAACGCTCTGCTCCACCGCGATCGCCGCCGCGCGCGAGGCAATGGCCTCGGCCGTGCTTTCGACATGGTAGAGGACGATCATTCGAGCCGCGTCCGAGATCATGGCATCCGGTCCTCGCTGACGACCACGGCAGCATTGCGAACGGTGCGGCCGATGACAAGCGCGGGCCGTCCTTGGCCGGCCCGCGCTCCTTTCCACCCTCGGCGCCTGTGGCTCCAAGCCATGGCGTAGACGCCGAGGCATGTGTCTTTGTGTGTCGTCCCCAAAACCTCAGCTTCTGGGGTCGTCGGCGGGGTCGATGTAGTTGATGCCCCAGGGGCCGGTGCCGTGCAGCTGGATGATCGTGTCCACCTCGGTGAAGCCGAACATCGGCTCCCCCGGTGCCATGATGGCGACACCGCCGGCCGGTAGCTCGTGGGCTTGGTCGCGGTCGAATGTCTCCCCATGGGCGAAGTGCAAGGCGCCCGACAGCACCGTCACCCGCTCGTACTCGGGATGGACGTGCGGCTCGATGCGATAGCCGGCGGGAAGCCTGAGGCGGAAGGTGAAAGGCTCGGCTTCGCTGAGGTCGCCTTCGATCACCGTCATCTCGGCGGGTGCCGGCATGGACGCGATGTCCGTCCACTGCAACTGGTCGGGCGTGACCATGATGTGGCCGTCGCCGCGATAGGGCAGGTCGGCCGCGGCCACCCCGGCGGACAACGCCAAAGTCAGCGCGGTAGCGGCGGGCAGGATGGCGGATGTGATGAGCGGGGTGCGATGGGTCATGGCGATTCCTCCTCTGCTTCGCCCGAAGCCGGTGGCGGCGCATGCGCGTCGAGGGGCCATGTTGTCGACCCCGCAGGGTGCGCCTCGGCGCCGCCCGCGGCTTCGGTCATGGTCAAGTTCAAGAGCTAGGCACTCTCTTGCGGCAGGCAACCCAGGCACCCGGCAGCATTGTTTTCAATTCAGGCGGGTTATGCCCCGCCTGAAGGAAACCGTGGTCCGGCGAGGCCGCACGAAAGCAACGTCGATCATTGGCTGCCGCCGGTAACCGTCTCCGGCTGATCCGGCGTCTGCCCGCTCATGCAATGGACATAGTGGGACCAGGAATCGGCGACGTCGAACCCGCCACAGGTGGAATCGCAATCGAAGATCGGGCAATAGGTCTCACCCATAGCCTCTCCGATACCGGCGACATGGGCGGCTTCGTGAACCATGGTACGGATGCGATCCTCGGCCGAGCCGCCGAAAAAACGCGGACACAGATACACCGGCGGGCGGTTGCCGACGACATAACCGGCTCGACTGCCGCAGTTGGAATCGGTTTCGGGGGCACACGTGAAGGTCAGGCTCGGGCCGGCCAAGCGGTGTCCCATCTCCATGACAATGTCGCCCACCTGCTCCATGTTCATGGCCTGCCCGAAGATTCTGCGCGCCATGGCCCGCGCCCGCAGCCGGGCACGCGCCGCCGGATCATCCCTGCCGCCGCGCCCCGGTGGAACGATGCCCTTCGTCTGAAATCCGGCTCGTTGGCAGCGAATGGCGGCTGCGCGGCGAGCGTCCTCGATCTCATCGATCTGATCCTGGGTACAGCCGGAATGCCGCGGCGCGGTTCCTGCGCCTGCCTCCCCGCCGTCGCCATCATCGGCGCGCATCAAGGCATGCGGCGAACCGAATGCAAGGGGGATCGAACCGGCCGGTCGCTCGACAGCCCCTTGCTGAACGACATGGGTCAATTCATGTGCCAGCAAGCGCTGCCCCGCCACGGTTCCCGAATTGTACTGGTTGTCGCCAAAAACCACGTGATTGCCAACCGTATAGGCGAGCGCGTTCACGTGCCGGGCAGACGCTCCCGCGCGGTCATCCGCGTGCACCCGAACGCGGCTGAAATCATGCCCGAAGCGCGGTTCGAAGAACGCTCTGGCTTGCGAATCCAAAGGGTGACCAGGGGTCCGCAGCACTTCGTCGACCGTTGACGGCACCACCGATTGCCCTTCGGGGCCGGCCTGGACACGACGGATCGGCAAGACCGTGGCGCCCTGATCCTGCGAGGCTGTCTGGCACTTGGGGCATCCCCCGCCGCAGGCGCACGCTCGCCGAAGCCCTGCCCCGGGCATTTTCATCACGCGTTCAGCCACATGATCGGCCTCCTGCTCATACGCATCCCCAGGGCTGTTCGCCGCCGGCTTTGCCTGGACGGTTCCTGCCGAAGCAGGAAGCACGGTCATACGGCTGAAATCATGCGTCAGCGGTCCGCACGGCGACCGGATGCCGACGCTGACAGCCGACCGCGCGGCAAGGGGGCGGCTGCGCGGAACGCAGGTGACGGAATCGGTCTGGCAGCTCTGCTTCCGGCTCGGCGCAAGCGTTCGCATGCTCGTTGCCTCCTAGCGTTCAGGTTCGCCAACCGACGCGCGGCTTGACGGCCATCGCCGTATCAGCCAGCGCGGGGCGACGTGGTCGGACAGCCATCAGAACAGGCTACTCCATTTCGCCGGACAGGCAAATCAGCCGGCCTTGCTGTCGCGATCGAGCCCTGAAGCGTTCGTCCTGCATTTTTATCAATCCGGGGACTGCGGGCTCACGTGCTCATTGAACAGATCCAGGGTGCGCTGGAAGGCGATGGCGGCGGCGTCGGCGCGGTAGGACGGGCGGGCGGCGCAGTTGAAGCCGTGGCCGGCGCCGGCGTAGACGTGGATCGGGATGCCCGGAAACGCGGCGCGAATCGTCTCGACGTTTTCCAGCGGGATCAGGTGATCCTCGGCGCCGAAGTGCAGGATCACCGGGCAGTTGGGGCGTTCGTCCAGGAACTCGACGATGTGGCGGCCGTAATAGCAGGCGGCCGCGCCGACCTTGAGCCGGCACGCCGCTACCCAGGTCCAGGACCCGCCCCAGCAGTAGCCCACAAGCCCGACCCGGCCATCGGGAGCAAGCGCGGTGGCGGCGGCCCAGACGTCCTTCACCGGTCCGTCCCAGCCGACCGCGGCGGCCAGTTCCCGGCCCTTGGCGACGCCGTCGTCGTCGTAGTCCAAAACGACGCCGGGCTGCACCCGGTCGAACAGGGACGGGGCGACGGCTTCGTATCCGGCGGCGGCATAGCCGTCGCACACCTCCCGGATGTGGGGATTGACGCCGAACACTTCCTGGATCACGACCACGCCGCCCCGGCGCGTTCCCACCGCCGGGGCGCGGTAGGCATCCAGGGTGTGGCCGTCGTCGGCGGTGAGCCGGATCATTTCGCCCATATCCTTCCTCCCTTTGCCATGGTAGTGCGACCGTCCCGGCAGGCGTTGGAACAGCGCGTTTCAGAAAATGCCGTGGGGAATGTCACAGTATGACCTATCGTTATCGGCCCGTCGACCAGCCCTTGAGCAGTCCGTTGAGCAATCCCTGGCCGTGATGTTGCCCAAGCAACTCCCTGACATCGCCCGCATTGTCGAGGTGTTCGAAAGCATCCCGCACTGCCGCGCGCTCGGCATGACCGTGGTGGAACTGCGCCATGGCCAGGGTTTCATGACCGTGCCGTACGACCCGGCTCTGGTCGGAAACCCCGGCACCGGGGTGGTGCATGGCGGGGTGATCACCGCGTTGCTCGATACCTTGTGCGGGCTGGTGGTGATGGCGTCGGTCCCGCCCGGGACAGCGCTCGCCACCCTCGACCTTCGCATCGATTACCTGCGCCCGGCGACGCCGCGGGTGGCCATCATGGGATCGGCGGCATGTGACAAGGTCACGGAGAGCATCGCCTTCGTGCGCGGCCATGCGTACCAGGAGACGTTCCGCGATCCCGTGGCCACCTGCGCCGGCACCTTCATACTGGGCGCCACCGGCTTCACCGCCGAAGCCGCGGCCGCCGCGCGGGCCGGAGGGAAACCGGGGGGCAGCGCACCGTGACCGAGACCATCGACGCCCTCAAGCGCGCCGGCAACATCACCGCCATCAATGACCTGATCCCGTACGCCAGGACGGTGGGACTCGAGGCGACCGTCGATGCGCGCGGCCTTGTCACGGTTCTGAGATTCCGGGAGAGCAACATCGGCAACACCCTGATCCGCGCCATCCACGGCGGGGTGATCGGGGCCTTGCTGGAGCACGCGGCGATCCTGCACCTGCTCGAGCAGACCGAGATCGCGGTGGTGCCGAAGATCGTCAACCTGTCGGTGGACTACCTCCGGCCGTGCCTCGCCGCGGACACGTTCGCCCGCGGACGCGTCATCAAGCAGGGCCGGCGCATCGCCAACGTCCGCGCCGAGGCGTGGCAGGCCGACCCGGAGCGCCCGGTGGCCGCCGCCCACGCGCACTTCCTGATCGGCTGACCCAAGGCTGGTGGCAAGGATGTGGCGGATCATCGTCGATGACGTGCCGGCGGACGCGCTGGGGGTGGTTGCGGGTGCGCTGGAGCCGTGCGGTGTCAGCGTGTCCTGGTTCGGCGAGGATGCCGGCCCGTGGCAAGTCTCGGCGCTCACCGCGGACGCGCCGTCGCCGGCGATGGTCGACGTCGCCCTGGCCGTGGCGTGTACGGCGGCCGGCATCGCGGTGCCGGCCTATCGGATGGAGCCGGTGGCAGAGAGGGATTGGCTGGCGGCGGCCTGGCAGGACCACGCGGCGTTCCGGGTCGGGCGGTTCCATGTCCATGGCTCGCACGATCCGAGCCCATCGCCGTTCGGGACGATCGGGCTCTGCGTCGATGCGGCGACGGCGTTCGGGTCGGGCCGACATCCTTCGACCGCCGGCTGCCTCGAAGCCTTGGCAACGCTGAAAAGGCGGCCGGCGGGGCCGGCGCTGGACATGGGGTGCGGGTCCGGCATCCTGGCCATCGCCATGGCGAAGCTGTGGCGGCTGCCGGTTGTGGCGGCGGATGTGGACCCGGAGGCGGTGCGCGTCACCCGTGCCAACGCGAGGCTGAACGGCGTCGGAACCCTGGTCCGGGCCGTCACCGCCGACGGCTATCGGCAGCCGGTGATCCGGCGCGGCGCGCCCTATGCGGTCATCACCGCCAACATCCTGGCCAAGCCGTTGCAGGCGATGGCCCGGGAGCTGGCGACGGTGCTGGCGCCGGGCGGAATCGCCATTCTGTCCGGCTTCCTGGCCCAAGACGAAAGGGCGGTCGAGGCCCGCCATCGCGCCGGCGGCCTCCGTCGGATGCAAAGCATCGATCACGGAGGATGGCGCACGCTGATCATGGCCAATCCTGCTTCCCAGTCTGACGCACCACTCTGAGGCCCCGGGGTGGATGGAGGCCCAGAGCGGATAGCTCTGATTCTCATTGCACGACAATGAGACCGGGCGCACTATCGGTTTTCATCAGTATTTCGATTGTAGTCGCAGCCAGCCCGCACGGAGGGTCAGATGCCGAAGATAGATGACACGCCATCCAAGGTGGCAACCAACGCGCTCGCCAACATCCCGTTCGGTGCGCTGATCGGTGGGCCGCTGGATGCCTGCGTCGAGGCGCAGGCCAAGTCGGCGCTGACCACTGTCGACTTCATCAAATCGGTGGGTTTCGGACGCAACCCGGTCACCGGAGTCGAGGAAGCCCTCACCGTCACCTTCCGGTACAAGAGCAACGGCCAGATCGTGGAACTGGAAGTGCCGTTGCTGACCATCGTGCCGGTCCCCTATATCCGGGTGGATTCCATCGGGATCAATTTCAAGGCCAACATCTCGGCGGAAAACTCCACGTCGGAGACACTCGAACAGTCCTCCGAGGCGGCGGGAAGCCTCAAGGGCGGTGCCAAGTTCTGGTTCATCAAGGTCGAGTTCGAGGGCAAATACTCAAGCAAAAAAGATTCCAAGGCCACCCAGACCTCCTCCTATTCCGTCGAGTACACCATGGACGTGGACGTCAAGGCGTCGTCGGATGCGATGCCGGCCGGTCTGGCCAAGGTGCTGAATATGCTGGAGGGCAGCATCAGCCTGAGCCAGCCCTCCGCCCTGCTCGGTATCAGCGCCGATCGTGGGACGGTCGACGAACAGAATCCGGACGCCAACCTGACGCTGTCCGTGGTGGCGAGCGACGGCACCCTGGTGACGGACCAGAAGACCATCGAACTGACGCAGGCGCCGGCGGACGCGCTGACCCTCGACAACACCGCGCCGCAGACGTCGAACGGTCTCGCTACCGTCAAGGCCACCCGCAAGGACGACAGCTTCAAGGGCCCGGTGACCATCACCGGTAAGACCAAGGTGGACACGACGGAGGTCACGGGTACGGTGGTGGTTACCGTCGCCTGATGGGCGGCTTAAGGCCGGAGGGAATGGCCGCGTCCATGCGAAGGACTCCGACCGGGGGGGCGGAGACGGAATGGCTGAGCTGAGGCGCGTTCTGGGCGCGCTGCTGTCGCGGACACTGGCGGCCAAGGAACAGGCTGACCGCCATGCCGGCGAACTTGCGCGAACCTACCTGGATACCGACACGCTGGCGCGGATGGGGCCGCCCTCGGTGCATGGGCTCGAGGTGGTGTTCGAACTCAAGTTCGCACTGGGAGCGGCCGACCGCGCCGGGGCCGACCTGGAACGCCGGCTGGAGGGCATGGCGCGGGACGTCGCGACCGAGGCGATCCAGTCGGTGCAGCGGGAACTGGAGGGCGTGTCGTTGTTTGCGCAGTGGGGACGCGCGTACGGAGCGGCCCAACGGGATTTGCGGAACGCCGCAGTCCCCCGGGAGCTCGAATCCGCCGTCGCTGACACGCTGCGGCCGCCCGTGCAGACTGCCGCGGAGGGCGGCTCGCTCGATCTGGACGACACGACCAACCGGGTAGTCGGCGCCATCGACGCCGTTCTGCTCGGCCGTGCGCCCATTCGTTCGTTCGCCGCCGCCCACAAGATCACGTTCGACACGGCCCGGGCCGCGATCGAGGGGACGGTTCGCGATGGTCTCAAGCGACTGCAGCCGGCCGTGACCGCCGCCGCCGAAAGCGGCGGGGACGGCGACCTCGCGGTGATCGTGGATTCGGCTGCACTGGCGGAACTGCCGGAACGCGTGGTGTCATCGGCGCGGCTCCAGTTCGTCGTGGAGGAGGGGGAGGCCGCCGCCTTCTCGGCCACCATCGACGATCCTGACGACAGGTAGGAACCAGCATGCCCAACGGTGCCAACAACAACGATCCCAAGCGCACGATCATCAAGCTGTTCGACCTGGGCGAACTGATCTCGGCGCCGGTGACGGCGCTGCTCGAGGCCGATTACCAGTCGGCGCGGCGGGTGATCGACCTGATCCAGCATTTCGGGTTCGAGCCGCCGGAGGAGTCGGGCGGCGACGCCGCGGCCACGGACGAGGCCGGCTTGCCGCGCCGCTTCGGCAAGATGCGCACCGTGTCGTTCGTGGTGCGCCGGCAACAGGGGGCGAAGTCGGTCCCCTACGTTATCCGGGTGCCCTTGCTGTCGCTGGTGCCGCTGCCGCTGCTGCAGATCAAGGAGGCGGATTTCGATTTCAGCGTGCGCGTGCTCGGCGGTTTCATCGAGGACGTCGCAGGCCAAGCCGTGCCGGACCACGAAACGCCCCCCGGGCTCGGCCCGGTGACCCGGGACGGACCCATGCTGATGGGTGCGACACCTCCGACTGGGCCGGCGGCGGAGAAGCCGCGACCGCGGCGGCCCCAGGGACCGCCCGCAGGCGTCATTCCGTTGCGAAGGCGCCGGCGCCGCGCCGCGCCGGCCGGCACCCAAGCGGGGGCGGGGATGCTGCTGGGCGCCACACCGACGGAGCGGGGGCAAGATGGCGCGGCCGAGGAGCTGCCACAGCGCCTCATGTTCTCCGCGACCCTGGGGCGGGATGGTGCAGCCGTGCCCCGCGACGGCACTGCGTCGTTGCGGGCCGAAGGCAACATGAAGGTGCACATCACCATGCGCCAGGGCGATATGCCGGAAGGCATCGCGCAGCTTCTGAACATGCTGACCCAGCAGATCAGCCGCGAGGAAATCCCGCCGGAGGCACCACCGCCGGATCAGCCGCAGCCGCAATCGGATGGGGACGACCCGGAGCCGGATCGCCACGCGACTGCGGCTGATGAGGCTCCGGAGGGAGGAGGGGAGACAGGCGGGGAGCCAGAAGCGACCAATGGTTCCGAGGCTGGTCCGGATGACGCGGACGACGATACGGGGCAGGAGGAGAAATCACCATGACGGACAAGGCGACCTCGATGGCACCGCAAACCGCGCCAGGGCTGCCCTGCCCGTCGTGCGGGGCCCGCATCGTCATCGATGTCCGGGAGTTGCTGATGCGGGACAGCTTCGCCTGCCCGGCCTGCGGCCTGACCCTGGATCTGGACCGGAAACGGTCGGAAGGGGCGCTGCGGGCGGCCGAGAAGGTGGTGGTGGCGATGCAGGAAATCGACGATCTCAAGAAGCGGTGGCGATAGGGTGCAAGAACCCCGGCCAAGGCGTACGGGAGGTGCGGATGGGTATCGATTGGTCGTTCATCAGCCAATTGGAGGGCGGGCGGCGCCTGGCCGGGTATGTCCCGGCGGCGGTTTTCAGTCAGAGCGGCGTGACCGTGGCTACCGGCTGTGACCTCGGGCAGCGGAGCCGTGCGGAGATCGACGCGCTTGAGATTCCCGAAGCCCTGAAGGCCAAGCTCCGCCCCTATGCCGGCCTGAAGACCGTGCAGGCGGAAGCGACACTCCGGGAGCGGCCGCTTACGCTCACGGAGACGGAGGCGGAAGCGCTGGACGAGGCGGTCAAGAAGCCCATCGTGGATGCCCTGGCGAGCCGCTATGACGCCGCCGTCGCCAACGTCCCCGGCCGCCTGCCGTTCGCCGAACTGCCGGAGCCGGCGCAAACGGCCATCGCATCCGTGGCGTTCCAGTACGGCCCGAACCTGCCGGCGCGTACGCCCCGGTTCTGGCAGGCGGCCACCGGCCAGGACTGGGTTCGTGCCGTCCACGAGCTGAGGAATTTCGGCGATGCGTACCCGACCCGCCGACGGCGCGAGGCGGATCTGCTCGAGACCGTGGCCACGGTTTGAGCGGTCCGCCACGCCACATCCCGCGAGCCGGATTTGACGCGCCTCGCGGCATATGCTTGAAGCATCACGGGCGCACCGCCTCAATGACCGCCCGCGGCCGCCCGCCCGAACAACCTCGCCGGAACCCCTATGGATGGCTGATCACAGCAGCGGCGGGACGGCCGCGCCCTTGTCGGCACGTCGCCCGCTGAATCGCGGCAAAGTGGAGCGGACTTCCGTCGTCCTTATGGGGGCGGCGATACCGAGCCTGGTGTGCGGGCCGCTGGCCATCGCGTTCAGCTTCGGCCTCGGTGGCGGGCTTGCCATCGTGACGTCGCCCGTGCGCACGTGGTGGGCGGACGCGCGAC
Source organism: Rhodospirillales bacterium (assembly GCA_007695045.1). Classification (GTDB taxonomy): domain Bacteria; phylum Pseudomonadota; class Alphaproteobacteria; order Rhodospirillales; family Defluviicoccaceae; genus REEP01. The sequence continues at coordinate 52,716 of REEP01000103.1, forward strand.
GGGTCGTGACCGGTTTTCCGGGCGTGCTGCTGCTGCTGGCGATCGCGGCCTGGATTCCGTCGATCGCGCAGTCGGTCGACACCCAGCGGTCGGTGGATGCGTGGTCCTCGACGGTGGCCGTGGTCGCAGCGGGGGTGGTGGTGTGGGCAATCCTCGTGCACCGCCCGCACCTGCACGAAGGCCTGGCCAAGGCGTTGATCGTGGCGGCTCTGATCGCGGTGGGCATCGCCCTGGCCGCCCTCTTCATTGCGCCGGAGATTATCGCCATGGTCCGGTTCCAGGGGTGGATGGAACGGGATGCCGGGCTGGCACTGAGGAAGTTCGCCAATGCTTCGGCCCTGATGGTGCCGGCCCTGGTGTGGGCCGGCTTCCGATTGGGACGAAAGTGGGTGGGGATGGCGATCATCGCCGCCGGCGCCACCGCGATCATGATCCTGGCCACGGGCGCCCGGGCCCCCGTGGCGGGCCTGGTCGGGGTGCTGGCGTTCCTGAGCGTGGCCGTCGCTCTGAGGCTTCGCCGCTCCCTGGCGGTGATTGCACTGGCGGCAAGCATCGTGGTGGTGATCGTTGCCACATCCTCATACTTGGTTACGCATCAGCGGCTGCATCCGGACGCCGACTTCGAGCCCTACGTACCTGTCTGGATGATGGACCTGCATCGCCAAGCCATTTGGGACTTTACGCTGAGGCAGGTGCCGGATGCACCCTGGTTCGGGCACGGCATCAATGCCATCAACCTGATTGATGGGGCGGATTACGAGATCCCGGGTTTGGGCCAAGTGCTGCCCTCGCATCCCCACAACTGGGCAATCCAGGTGCTGGGCGAGACAGGGATCGTGGGCGCCGTCCCGCTCTATCTCTTTGTTGGCGCTCTGATCGTATCACTGATGCGGCAGTACTTGCGGACAAGCCATCCGGCGGTGCTGGCAGCCGGCTGCGTGACCACCGGCTACTGGACCTCGGGGCTGTTGAACTTCTCCATGTGGGCGACGTGGTGGCAGGCGGCGCACATCTCCATGCTCGTCCTGCTGCTGGCCGTCGCGGCGGCCGACGCACGGGCTCGGGGCCGATGATCGCAGCAAGGCCGCCGAAGATTCTCTTCCTCGTCTCCGAGGACTGGTACTTTTGCTCTCACAGGCTGCCTGTGGCCCGTGCCGCCCGCGATCAGGGCTGGGAGGTGGTGGTGCTGACCCGCCTGGCCGAGCACGAGGACATGATCCGGGCCGAAGGGTTCCGGCCGGTGCCGTTGCTGCTGCGGCGCGGCAGCCGCCATCCCGGCGATGCCATCCGCACGATACGCCATATCGCGGGCGTCTATCGGCAGGAGCGCCCGGACCTGGTGCATCACGTGAACCTGAAGATGTGTCTGCTGGGTGGCGTCGCCGCGCGCATGGCCGGCGTTCCCCGGGTGGTCAACGGGCTGACCGGGATGGGATTTCTGTTTGCCGGCGATTCCCTGTCCAACCGGATGCTCCGATCCGCCGTGCTTGCGGCGTTCCGGCCCTTGTCCCGTTGGGACGGCGCCCATCTCATCGTACAAAACGGCGACGACCTCGCTTTCCTCCAAGCGCGCGCCGTGGCCGTGCCGGGGCGGACCCACCTGATCCGGGGTTCCGGTGTGGACGTCGACCGCTTCCGGCCAGCGCCGGAGCCGGAAGGCGTGCCCATGCTGACCTATGTCGGGCGCATGCTGGCCGACAAGGGGCTGAACGAACTGGCGGCGGCGGCGCGGCTCCTGCACGCGCGCGGCCGGGATTGCCGGGTGGTGCTGGTCGGGCCGACCGACCCCGAGAATCCGCAGTCACTGGATCCGGCAACGCTGGAAGGCTGGCAGAAGGAGGGCATTCTCGAGTGGTGGGGCCGCCGTGACGACATTCCGGCCGTGTGGGCGGAGAGTACCGTGGCCGTGCTGCCATCCTACCGTGAAGGCTTGCCCAAGGCTCTGCTGGAGGCTGCGGCCGCCGGGCGCCCGCTGATCGCCGCCGACGTGCCGGGCTGCCGTGACCTCGTACGGGACGGGGTCGATGGCATCCTGGTGCCGCCGCGCGATCCCGAAGCGCTGGCCGATGCCATCGATATGCTTCTGCAGGCGCCGGACCTGAGAGTGCGGTATGGCGCCAGCGCGCGGCAGCGGGCCACGGCCGAGTTCTCCGAAGCCGTCATCACCGCCCAGACTCTCGAGGTGTACACCACCTTACTCGGCGACCTGGGGCGCCGGGATGCTCGCGCGCCGGCCGAGGCCAAACACGATTCCGGCGCCGCATCCGCGTGATCGACCGCAATCGCGTCCGCGTGTCGGCCGCCATGGCTGGCCGTCTTGAGGATACAGGCCCGTGGCGCGACCGGGCCCAACGTCTCTCGTTGCGTCGTCCCGTAAGGAGCCGCACGCGACGTGTCCGTGGGGGCGCATGCACGGGTGGAGCGGCGAGCGCAGAGCCTTGCACGGCCCGGGCCTTCCGGCGACACTGGTACCCTGTTGAGGAAGAGGCAGCCCGCGAGATGCCGGAGCAACCGGCACCCGAAACGGCGCGCGCACGAACAGCATGGGCGGTGTCAGAGGCGGCGGGATGGAACAGGGCATTATCGTCACTGAACTGGACCGCGAGCGATTGCTGCAATTGGTGGACACCTTCAGAGCCAAGGAACAGCACCAGCTCACGGGATTCCTGTACCGCGAACTGAGCCGGGCCCGCATCGTGCCCTGGGACGCGGTGCCGCCCGATGTCGCCACCATGCATTCCCGCGTTCAGTACCGCGATAATCTCGCGGGCGAGGTGCGTACGGTCACGCTGGTCTACCCCGGTGACGAGGACCGCTATCTGGGAAGGCTTTCCATCGTTTCCGACACCGCCGCCGCCCTGCTCGGCCTGACGGTGGGCCAGACCCACGCCTGGCGCACCCGCGCCGGCAAGTCGCTGAGCGTCACCCTGCTCAAGGTGATCTACCAGCCGGAAGCGGCCGGCCGCCGGGATCTGTGATGCGGGATACGGGATGCGGGGGCGGCGGGCAACCGCCGCTGGACCGGCCGTCGCTTTCAACGATAGTGTAAGCCGATGCAGGGCAGGGGGCGGATGTGGTGTCGGCGCAGGCAACCGCCGCGGCTCCCGATACGGGACCGCTGATCGGGCATCGTGGCGTCGCCGCGCTGGCGCCGGAAAACACCCTCGCTTCGTTGGCTTTGGCGAGTGCCCTCGGGCTCGGCTGGGTGGAATTCGATGTCCGCCTCAGCCGTGATGGTCACCCGGTGCTGTTCCACGACGATCGGCTCGAGCGCACCACCGACGGGCGCGGCCGCGTCGCCGAGCACGACCTGGCGGCCCTGCAAAGGCTCGACGCCGGCCGGCGGTTCCCGCCGCCATACCGGGGCGAACGCATCCCGACCCTTGCGGAGGCGCTGCAGCTCCTGGCCGAGCTCGGCCTCGGCATCAACGTCGAACTGAAGCCCGATCCGGCGCGGGAGACGGAAACGGCCCGGACGGCAATGCAGACCCTGGCGTCATGCTGGCCGGAGTCCCTGCCTGTGCCGATCGTTTCCAGTTTCCGGCCGCGGGCGCTGGCGGTGGCGCAGCGGGCCGCGCCGGGGTACCAGCATGCGCTGCTGGTCGACGGGGTGCCGAGAGACTGGCGCCGCCGCCTCGAAGCACTGGGCGCGACCGCGGTCCACGCCAATGCCCGCCGGCTATCATCCCGCCTCACGGCGGAGGTGGTGGGGGACGGCGTGCCGCTCCGGGCCTATACCGTGAATGCGCCGGGTCTGGCGCGACGGCTGTTCAGTTGGGGGGTGGATGCCGTGTTCACGGATGATCCGGGGCCTCTGGCCGGCGTGGTCGCCGGCCGTGTCGCGTGATCCATGCATTTCCATGTTGCACTGCACACCCCGTTTCTGCCACGTTGCGCCCAATGACAATAGCGTGACGTTTTCGGGACAGGTCTGTGTTACAGGCCCCGGGGGAGTACGACAGGATGCGCATTCAACCTTCTGTTGGGACAGTGGCGCGCGTACGGGTGCGCCGACCGATTTCGCCGCCCCGCCGACAAGCCAACCAGGCGGCCGAGGACTCCGGCCGGGTTGCCCGGGTGGTGTTTGGCCATGACTGGGCTTCGGCCAGGGAATGGCGGCAAGCGCTGGATGCTCTGGCGGACTTCAGCGACGAGGCGATTGATGAGATGATGCGGGCAGGCGGCCGGGACCGACGCATGCAGAACCGCGACGGCCCCGAGCGGTAACTTTAGGGCGGTAACCCCAGGGCGCTAATCCCAGGGCGCTAATCCCAGGGCGGTAACCCGGGCGGTGCCACGTCCGGATCGGAAGGAAGGGGCCGGCATGCAGCCACGGCAACCGACCGTCACCGAGTCGGCCAGCGGGTCGAAGACCGAGGTGTGGGATGTTCCGCCCGACGAGGCGGTCTTGCGCGACATCCTGGAACGCGTGTTCCGCAGGCACTGGCCTTCGATCGTGTTCGGCCCGCTGATCCAGGGGGCCGCTTACGAATTCCGGTGCCCGCGGGAACCGAAGTCCATCTCGCTACTGGACGGCTACCTCACGGTGCATTTCGGCGGCACCCACTTCCACCTGTGCATCGGCGAGAACAAGGGCAGCGAGCGCAACCCGACCCCCGATGACCTGCGCCGCCACCGCCGGCCGTCCCGGGCCGAATTCTTCCGCGGGCTGGATCGCGACGGCGCGCCGCTGACCTGGGGCTTCCGGATGTTCAACGGCCAGGGCGAGCAACAGATCACGATCTTCTTCCCGAGCCCGTTCCTCACCGACGATGACCGCATTGCCGAGGCGCCGGACTGGTCCCGCCTCGCGGTCTGGGAGGATATGGCCAAGACCTTTCTGGGGCGCGATCCCGATCCGGCCGACCGGACCGGCCGCGGCTTCCGGCGCGGCTGATGACGGCGCCCGCAACCGGTTTGGCCACGGCTGCGGAGCCGGAGGGGTTCGCGGTTGTGTGCGAAGGGGTGTGGCTGATCGCCGGCTTCGCCCGGCCGCAGCGGATGCTGAGTTGGGCGCCGTACCGGCCCGGCTATCAGGTGGCCACGCGCGTGGCATGGCTCGAGGTGCGCAATCGCGACCTCGGTCCCGATGTGGACGCCGCAGCGTTTCTCGCCGAGCGGTTGCGCGCCCGCGGCCTCGGGTCGGCCATCGGCCTGATGACGTCGACCTGCTTGGCCGACCATTGTCGGGCAACGGCGCGGCGCGACGGGGTCACGGCGCGCTGTCTCGTCACCCTCGGCCTCGGCAACGCCGAACGGGTGGGCAGCCGGCGGCCGCAGCCGGCCGGCAAGCCCGCGGTCGGCACGGTCAACCTGCTCTGCCACGTGGACCGGGCGCTCACCGACGCGGCGCTGCTCGAGGCGGTGTCGGTGGCGGTGGCGGCGCGCACGGCCGCGATCCTGGAGGCGAGCTATCGGCCGGCCGGCGCGACCGGTCCGGCCACCGGCACCGGCACCGATTGCATCGTCATCGCCTGCCCCGCCGAAGGCGCGCCCGATGCGCCGCCCGAATGCTACGCGGGGATGCACACGGCGGTCGGCGAGGCGATCGGCGCGGCGGTGCTGGCCGCCACCGGGCAAGCGGCGGCGGGCTGGCTGCAGCGCTATGGGCCGGAGGCGCGGGCGCAGGCAACCGCCGAGATCGGGTAGGGAGCCGCACGCCATGTATCCGGAACGGATCATCTGCCTCACCGCCGAGACGGTGGAGACGCTGTACCTCCTGGGGGCGCAGGACCGCATCGCCGGGGTGACCGGCTACGCCGTGAGGCCGCCCGAGGTGCGGCACGAGAAACCGAAGGTGGGTGCCTTCACCTCCGCCCGGGTCGACAGTATTCGGGCGCTGGAGCCGGACCTCGTGCTCACGTTTTCCGACCTGCAGGCCGACTTGGCGGCCACCCTGATCCGCCACGGGATCGAGGTCCATGCCTTCAACCAGCACACCGTGGCCGGCATCCTCAGGATGATCATGACGCTCGGCAGCCTGGTGGGCGCGGGCGACCGGGCAGCCGCGCTGGTGCGCGAACTGGAAGCCGGCCTGGCGGCGGCGCGGCAGCGTGCCGCCGATCGGGCCCGGCGGCCGCGGGTGTTTTTCGAGGAATGGGACGAGCCGCTGATCTCCGCCACCGCCTGGGTCTCCGAGTTGATCGAGCTTGCCGGCGGCGTCGATGTGTTCGCTGATCTCGCGCATCAACCAGCGGCGAAAGACCGGATCGTGCCGTGGTCGACGGTTGTGGAGGCCGCCCCGGATATCATCATCGGGTCCTGGTGCGGCAAGCGCTTCGTGCCGGCGCGGGTGCGGGCACGCTCGGATGCCGAGGCGGTGCCGGCGGTGCGGGACGGCGCGCTGCACGAGGTCAAGTCGGCCATCATCCTGCAGCCCGGGCCGGGTGCCTTGACCGAAGGACTGGCGGCGCTGGAAGCCATCATCGCCGGCCGGGTGGAGGCGGCCTGAGCCCCCGCCCCGGCGAGGGGCTCCGCCACAACCCCTCTCCCCCGGAGGGGGAGAGGTTGGGTGAGGGGTCGTAAAAAAATCCCCCACGAGCCAGGTCGGCGCCCCATCCCCCAGAATCGCGCTCTCCCAAGGCACCCTCACCCTCCCAGCCGGCTTGGCGGCCGGCCGGGCCCCTCCCTCTCCCGCTGCGCGGGCGAGGGGCTGAGGCGCACCCCCTCTCCCCCGGAGGGGGAGAGGTTGGGTGAGGGGGCGCAAAACAAATCCCCCACGGGCCGGGGTGGCGCCCCATCCCCCAGAATCGCGCTCTCTCTCACGAACCCTCACCCGCCCATCCGGCCTGCGGCCGGATGGCCCCCTCCCTCTCCCGCTGAAGCGGGCGAGGGACTTACTGTCCGGTGAATTGCTGTTGACGCGCTGCACACAATCGGCAAGGCTAACCATCGG
>REEP01000090.1 GCA_007695045.1 Rhodospirillales bacterium
ATCGATGTTCAGTTTGGATTGGAACGACCGTTCATTTTGAACCGGTGTACGCACCCTCATGGTCTTCGCCGAGGATCTTCATCATATTGAAGCGCGGCGTGGAGGCCGAGGTGGCGCGCGTCACGTTCTTCGACGACCAGACGGCCAGCTGAGTGTCCAGCGCCGACATCACCGACTGGCGCGTGTTCTCCGGCATCATCTCCAGCTTGTGGCCCATCTCGCGCAGCTGTTCCGTCTCGGACGCCTTCAGGGCGTCCAGCAGCCGCTCAAATCCCTCGACCCCGTGGCCGAGGCAGCGATGCACCTCGCGCAGGTTCCGCTTCGACGGCGGGCGCGTCTCGATCACATGGAAGATGAGGCCAGTGAGCAGATTGCGGGCGGAATCGTCCCAGAAGGGATCGCGGCTCTTTGTCTCGATCATCAGCTGCGCGACGAGCCGCGCGTCATCCCAATCAGCGATCTGATCCAGCGGATTGTAGCAGTCGGTGTCGTCGTCGAAGGGCGCCCACTTGAACACCCGCCCATAGAGCTGACGCCGCCAGGCGGTCGCCTTGTAGTTCTCGCCCTTGGGATCGAAGACCACGACCGGCCCCTCATACTCCAGCAGGTTCGGGATGATGTAGCGCTGGCCCTTGCCAGCACCCGTCGGGGCCACCGTCAGCAGATGGCCTTCCCCCGTGAAATGCAGCGTCGCGTAATTGTCCGGCCCCGTGCCGTACCAGCCGATCCCCAGCTCGTCCTTGGGTAGATTCGACGCGTCCTGAATGATGCCCGCCGCCTTGATGTCTTCGTAGCGCGCCCAGGCTTCGTGCGCGCCTGCGTGCTTCAGCCGCTCAGCCTCGGCAGCCGAAAGGCGCGGCAGGACGATGGCTTGCAGGTACCGCCGCGCTTCGTCGAGGTCGCGCTTGTAGAGCGCCTTCACGATCAGCGGCTTCGCACCGGCCAGCTCGGGGTGTTTGTCGATATCGCGCAGCACCTGCCGCCACGCCGGATCGAGCGTCGCCAACCAGCCTGCGGGCACCTTCGGCGGGGGCGTGCTCGCGCCGCCGTCCTCGTCCTTCTTGCCCCACCCGAACAGCTTGCCGAAGACCATCGCTCCTCCGTCGTCGAAATGCTCCCCTGACAGTCGACCTGCCTGACGCCAAGTTATCACCGAATTGCCAGTGAATCCGCCGGAAATGCTTGGCGGGACGCGGATTTGACCTTGGTTCTACGGGGCTTGGCTTCTGGCGGATGACGCGGGGCGGGGTTGCCCGTCCAGCGCGCTGTCAACAGAGGGCAGCCAGCCACAGTGCCCCGCCCCCGGCAGCGGCGTGACGCAGTGCCCTTGGGCACGTCGCAGGCGCCCGGTTGGGCTCCTCTTGCCCTTGTCCGATCCCGCGCTCCACGGGCCGTCCTCATTCGTGGCTGACCTGGCAGGGACGCCGTGCGGCGCAACGGCGGTCGGGCAGTTTCTTCCCCTGGCCTTCGGCCATTCCTCGCGAGGCAACAAACAGCCCGCCCGCCGTCTTCCGGTTCCCTCCAGCCCATGCGGGTGCGCCGCCCGGCTTGCCCCTGCCTCTCCGGTCGCCATCGGACGGCCGCGATGGGCGCGGCCTCCCAGACAAGGAGAGGACCCCATGACTACCGAACGCATCGACGTCTACACCCAGGTCACGAACACCATCATCGCCGCCATCGAGGCGGGAGCGGGCGACTGGCAGATGCCCTGGCACCGCAGCGGCGAGGGCCTGAACCGCCCCGTCAACATCGACACCGCCAAAGCCTACCGCGGCATCAACGTCGTCAGCCTCTGGGCCTCCGCCCAAGCCCGCGGCTTCACCACCGGCACCTGGGGCACCTACCGCCAGTGGCAGGCCAACGGCTGTCAGGTCCGCAAGGGGGAGAAGTCGAGCCTCGTGGTCTTCTATCGCGAGTTCAACGTGGAAGAGCGGAACGACGACACCGGCGAGACCGAGCACGGCAAACGCCTCATGGCCCGCGCGAGCTGGGTCTTCAACGCCGACCAGGTGGACGGCTACGAGGCGCCCGCGCTCCCCGAACCCAAGGACCCTGTCGCCACCGTGGCAGCCGCCGACCGCTTCGTCGCCGCCACCGGCGCGATCATCCGCCACGGCGGCTCCCGCGCCTTCTATCGTCCCTCCGACGATATCATCCAGATGCCCGAGCGCGAGCGCTTCCTCGGCACCGAGACCAGCACAGCGACCGAGAGCTACTACGCCACCCTCCTTCACGAACTGACCCACTGGACCGGCGACACACGCCGCTGCGACCGCCAGTTCGGCAAGCGCTTCGGCGATGACGCCTATGCCGTCGAGGAACTCGTGGCCGAGTTGGGCGCGGCATTCCTCTGCGCCGACTTGGGCGTGACGCTCACCCCGCGTCCCGATCACGCCGCCTACATCGACAACTGGCTGAAGGTCCTCAAGGCCGACAAGAAGGCCATCTTCACCGCCGCGAGCCAAGCGGCCAAGGCGACGGACTACCTCGCCGGGATGCAAGCAGCCGGCATCACCGAGGCCGCCGCTTAGGCGGCCTCATTTCTCGGCCTCCGGCTGCGACTGCGCACGCTTTGTCAATTGCCGGATCGCGCTGCGAACCGCGGCCTGCGTCTCCGGCATGATGCCTCGTCCGGCGCGCCACTGGTAGTAGGCTGTCATGGATACGCCCGCGGCGTCGCATATCGAACGAATTGAGAGACCGTACTGCGCGCGCGCCCGTTCGATGCGCGCCAGCGTGTCTCCAGCGCCCAGTATTTCGGCCCTCTTGATGATCAGTACATTTCTGAATGGGCTCCGAGGCAAACTGTATCTCCAACTTTCAAGTCGTCACTGATCAGTAAAATTACGTACAGCCTGCCAATCATTTCACGCACAACAATGCAGAAAAAATGTTGCCAAATTGCCATACAGGCATAATCTGAAAACCATCAGATTATTTCTTCAATGTCGACAAATACAAATCATATTGATTAAATCTCGGTATTCCTAACAAGTAATTTAAAGGAAACCGATGATGAAAAAATCTATTCTACTTGCCGGCACTGCCATCGTAGCGCTGAACGCTGCGACTGCTGCTGCCGTAGACGTTGACATGTATGGTCAAGTAAACAAATCGGTCCTGGTCTATGACGACGGCCGGGATACCGAGGTGAACTTCGTTGATAACGACAAGTCATCGACCCGCTTCGGCCTGCGCGGCTCGCAAGCTCTGTCGAACGGCCTGACCGCTTCCGTACTCTTGGAAGTCGAAGTGCAAGACGGCCTTGGGGGTGAGTCCAACACCATCACCCAGAACACGACCCCTGGTCAGTCCTCGACGCCCGTGAACGCAATCACTGGCGGCTCCTTCCTGACCGAGCGTCATACCCGCGTTGGCCTCGCCGGCAACTGGGGCGCCATCTTCCTGGGCCGCACCAGCACCGCGACCGATGGCATCACTGAGATCGACATCGCAGGCGCTGACGACGTGCTGGGTTCGGGTGTTGATCGCTTTGGCGGGGCCCTGCAATTCCGCAACAGTGCCGGCGCCTTGACCGGCGTTCGCGTGCGCGATGTGTTCGACAACCTCGATGGCATCGGCTCGCGCTCGCACGCTGACGACCGCGTCCAGACCATCCGCTACGACTCGCCGATCTTCAACGGCTTCCAGGGTCGCGTAGCCGTAGCCCAAGGCGGCGACATGGATGCCGCTCTGCTCTACAGCGGCAAAATCGATGCCTTCGAGGTTCGCGGCGGCGTTGGCTATGTCGCCTTCAACAGCCAGCCTACCACTGCCAACAACGATCTGACCCACCAATGGGCCGGTTCGGTGTCGGTCAAGCATGACAGCGGTATTGGCGCGACCTTCGGCTACGGCCAGCAAGGTCTGGAGCGCAAGACAGCCGGAGTCGACGATCCGAGCTTCTACTACGTGAAGCTGGGCTACACCTGGGATGCCTTTGAATTGGCTGCTGACTATGCGCACCATAGCGATATGTTGATCGGCGCTGCCGACCATGATGCCACCGCTTGGGGCATCGGCGCCCAGTACAACATGGGTAACGGCGTAAGCCTGGCCGGTATGTGGCGTATGCTGGATCTGGACCAGACCGGCGCCAACTACGAAAATATCCACCTGTACGCTATGAACCTCCGTGTGAAGTTCTAAGCACTTGGACCGCTGTCGTGGCATCCGACAGCGCCAGCCAAAGGAAGACCCCGCCTCGGCGGGGTCTTTTTTATGTGCGGCATCTTTGCGACAGGGGGTTGTGTTAAAAATGACCTTAGGCGGCGTTCACAAAATGAACATTACTGCTGTCAGCGAGGATTGCTTAGGATGGGCACGTTGTTATTGCAATACAACGTAAAAGGATAAAGGAAATGACTGTATTTAAAAGACTGCTTGTTTTGGCTGTCGTCTGTGCTGCGGCTCTCGGTGTCTCGGCGTGCGACGATGATAATAAGGGCAACGGCAACGCCTTTGTCATCGGAAACGACGGCTAACGACCGGATTGGAAATAAGGAGTGAGATTCATGAATTTCAAAAAGCATTTTGCTGCGACCTTGGCCGCAGCGGGCGTGCTGCTCGGGGCGGCTTCGGCCTCGGCTGTGTCGTTCACGGTAGTCATCGACAAAATCGAAGTGATGGAGAATGGCACCTCGCCCGATCGCATCACGATCTATCATCCCGCCGCCAACATCGGTGAAGCCGCTACGCGAACCCTCGACCTGTTGAACGCGAACAAAGTCGGCACAGCGTTGCCTGTCCGCGCCCCCAACGCCGGCACCTATCGCACCATGCTGGTGACCTTCGGCGAGATTAGCGTCGCTGCGGAGACCGCCACGGTATCCGACACCACGCCCGTGACCTTCGGCACCACGGACGGCTTTGGCACTGAATTCGGTCGTCAGGTCCTGGTCATGGGTGATGTTGACCCCTTGGCCGGCATCGGCCTCGCCTTGGGCGGCGTTGATCCCGTCGTGCCCATGCAGCCGATCGTCTCCACCGGCGGTTCGATTGCCCTGCCTGCATTCAACTTCTTCCTGCGTGCCGCTGACGTGGCGGTGAACAACGGTCAGGTTGGCGTCACTCGGCTGCCCGTGCCGATCTCGGTGGCTCGCAACGACGTGGACTCGAACCTCGTTCCGAACGTGACCATCGGTGTCAAAGGTCTGGCGTTTGATGGCGCCGCGGCGCTGCCCGTTAACGTCGGCAACTTCAACGTAAAGGTGGGCCTGTTCCGTAGCGCATTGGATCTGAAGCCGGTCTACATGCGCAGCGCGACCATCGTGTCGAACTCGCTGGCGACCGCCGCCTCGATCACCGAAGTGACCTTCGTTGATGTCGCAGACGGCACCTATCTGCCTCTGGCCTGGCTGGATGCGAACAACAACAACCTGCTGGACAGCGGCGAAGCCACCATCATGGCTGACATCGCCGGTACCGATTTGTCGAGCGCTGCTGCGCTGCTGACCATCGATAAGGCCGCCCTGTTTGGCACCGGAGCCGCTGGGGTCGTGAGCTCGACCTCGGCCGCCTTCGATGCGTCGGACACCGGCTCTGCCCTCGGCACCCTCTTCGGTGGCGCTACCGCCAACGGCTATCTCGGCCAGTCGGGTGACTTCTACGCCTTCCCGGCGCGCGAAATCTCGATCTCGATTGCTGCCGTGAACGCCGGCGCCGCGTCGATCACCTACGATAACAATGCCTATGAATGCGATGAACTCTGCGGTCTGGCAGTGACCTGGGCGGGCGGCCCAATCGCCAACGCCACGGCCGATGCGACACTGAACTTTTCGGTGAATGGCGTCACCACGCCCGTGCTGACCGTGAAGTTCGACAAGGATGGCTCCACTGGCGTCAACATCGATGACGGAGACGTCGGCCACCTGACGCTGGCTGCCGCAACCGCTCAAGCCGCGAGCTCGACTCTGCTGACCTACTCCGCCTCCGGCAGTGGCGCCTTGGCGGGGATCACGGTGAATGATGGTGCGGTTCTGACCATCAGCCCGGTACCGTTGACCAGCCTGCTCGATCTGGATGTCAACGTCGATACCGGCTTTGGTGAATACTCGGTCGGCTTCGCCATCCAGGCCCGCGACGATGGTGATGCTCTGGGCGACATCGACACGGGTACGATCACCCATGCCGACGTGGTCCTCGATGCGAATGACGCCGCCGGTCACTACAACAACGCTCTGCGTCGGGTTCGTCTCGTCGGCCCCGCCCTGGGCGGAAGCCGTGTGATGTTGTCTGGTGCTCTGGGCAACTAACGCCAAAAATCCATTATCTGGATGCAAAGCCCCGTCTCGGCGGGGCTTTGTCTTCTATAAATATTGTTGAACGATTGTGCTCTGTATTGTAAACTGGCGTTGCTACAGGCACTCCAAGGCTTTGTAGCCAGTCGGAAAACCCCCGCCTGTCGGGGATTTTCCATTTTCAATTTTGTTTGTGCTCATTATTTTGGACTCATCGCGCCCGCTACGTATCATTCATGTCGCCAATTTTTCCCTGAAGCCCAAGGGCGCAGGCTTCTTCTCGACCTCGTTCAAGATCAGCAACGGACTGACGCGGCTCGGGCACAATGTGCTGAACTTCAGCGATCGCGATGTGGCGCGGGCGTCCAACCCGTTCGGCAGCCGCAAGTTCGGTATTGGTCCTGCGAACCGGAAGCTCGTCGAGCTCGCATGGCGGTTCCGGCCCGACCTCGTGCTGTTCGGCCATGCGGATGTCATCAGACCGGACGCGCTTGAAGAAATCCGCGCAAACCGTCCCGGCATCAAGCTCGCCCAATGGAATGTCGATGCGCTCTTCGAGCCCGACAATGTCGACCGCCTGAAGGATAAGGTCGGTCACGTCGATTGCACCTTTGTCTCAACGGCGGGCGCGAGGCTCATGGAGCTGGGAGCACCCGGTCACAAGGTCGCCTATCTGCCCAATCCTGCCGATCCATCGATTGAGCGGTTCCGCGCATTCGCACACCCTCGCGAGAAGCTGCGCACGGACCTCTTCTTCGCGTCCGGCTCCGGGACGGTCCCGCGGTTTCATGCCGGCGTCGAGACCACCGCCAACAAGCTCGCGACCCAGATCATGCACGCAATGCCGGACCTCCGCACTGATTTCCCCGGCATCCTCGGTGCGCCCCATAAGTTCGGGGCGGATTTCGAGGATGCACTCGCCACATCCGCGATGGCGCTTAATTTGAGCCGCCGCAACGATCACTATCTCTATTCTTCCGACCGTATCGCGCAGGTGATGGGGTGCGGATTGCTGACCTTCGTGGACCGGGCGACGGGGCTCGATGAGTTTTTCAGCGACGAGGAAGTGGCCTTCTACAGTGACGAGGCCGAATTGCTCTCGGCGATTGAACGTCATTTGCGTGATGATCATCTCCGTCGTCGTCGGGCGGAAGCTGGTTGGCGAAAATACCTTCAGCTTTTCGATACGACGAAGGTCAGCCGCTACATCGTTGATGTTGTCTTCGGTCGTGTCGATGCCACCACATTCGGTTGGCAATCCTGATCTTTGCGTTGAAGCGCTGGGGAAACGCCTTTCCCCTGGCCTCAGCCAAGATGTCTTCGGCGCACCCCTTTCGAGCGGGGAGACCCCGCAACGCCCCCATTTGCCGGCACATGGAACCCGCGCTGACGCTGCCCGACCCGGCGGCAGTTGCCAGCCCTTCAGGCCGGAGTCGATCCTCTGATCGCGCCTTGGCGCGATACCCTCTTCTGCCGCCTTGTGGCGACCCCGCCGGGCTTAACGACCTGCGCCAAGTTATTGCGGGCAGTAGTTCCCCCTCTTCGAAAGGCCCTTGTAGTTCGGCAGGCAGGAGCAATGGAGCGCGCGCTCTATGCCGATCAGGGTGACAAGGGTGTCGCCGCGCTCTTGAGGGATACGCATCCGGCCTTCACGGAGGGCGAGGTAGATGGCCTCAGCCAGGTCAGCGTCGCCAAGGGTGCGCCGCGCCGCCGGATGTTGAAGCAGGTCCAGGGTCCAGCCCGGCTCTTCGCCGCCCATGCGGGCGACGGCTTGGGTACGGCCCTTTCTCTCATCGATGACAGCGCGGAACTCTCTTCTGGCGGCCACGGCAATCGTGGCGGCTTCGCCGTCGTCGAGGGACGGCGTGCCCGAGGTGAGGGCGGCGAAAAGGTCGTACTCTTCGTCCGTCATGGCGACGATGCTGATCTTCCCCTGGGCCACGAGACCGTGAAGGAACCCGTGGTCGCCGTTCCTCCTGCCCGTTTCGGTGTCGAGTTCGTCCGCGACGATATTCGGAACCACGATGGCGTTGGGAATCGCCATGAGTATCCGCTCGCCGAAGGTGCAGGCGTGAAGGTTGATCAGGACGCTCGTGTCGAGGACCAGCGGTCTTGGATCGTCAGTCAGGGAGCTTGAGAAGGTCATCCGGCCCACTTTCCTCAAGCTCGATCTGATCGATAATGGCGCGCACCTCTACACGTCCAATAGTCAGCAGTTCCGCAAGTTGCCCTTCCGACATGAGCTCGCGCTTCCACGCCGCATGCGCCATCAAGCTCATGCGGTGGGAGACGACGCGGTCGGCATCACTCTTGGCCGGGTCGTTCCGATCGGCCGTCTCACCGAGAACCTCCCGAACGTCCTTCTCGGTAATGCCGCCGTTTTTTTCAAACCAGTCCCAAGTACCCTTCTTGACAAGCTCCAGTTCCTCCAGTCGCAGGACACAGGCTTGACGGGAGATATTGTATTGATTTGCAAGGATAATGATCAGTCGACGCGTCGTCTTTCCGGTGATTTCTTTCAACTGCCGGTAGCTTTCCGCAAAGCTCGAAGCAGGGGTAATGAACGCCCGACCGAAGGCATGGGCATAGCGCTCCTCCCGCGACAGGAACTTCTCATCCTCGTCGAGCACCTCGGGAGAGTGCCGCGTCCCGTAAAAGTGCCCGAGCTCGTGCGCGGCAGATTGGATGCGCCGTGGGAGAGGGTGGTTCGCATTCAGAAAAATGCAGGCACCCACGCCCTCTTCATAAGTGAACAAGCCTGCCACCTTCGAGCTTGACGACAAGCGGCGCTGATAAAGGCGAATGCCAAGGCCAAGCTCAATGACCGAGAAGATATCCGCGATGGGTCCGGAGCCCAGACCCAGCCAGTCACGCAGCTCCTCGGCATGCCGTTCGGCCAGTGCAACGACGTTGCCCGCGTTGATGCCGCGCTCAGGCGGATAGTTTCGTCTCCGCTCGATACCCAGTACATTTTCCAGCTCGACATCGGCCTTGATCAGCGTGTTGAAGACTTGGACGGCCTCCGCGGTGTCCTTGTCCTCGGTTTCCCGTAGCTTGCGGAATCGCGGCACCAGGTCCGTGTGCACAGCCTCCCGCCGCAGGAGGGCATTGACTGAGACACCATAGTGGCGTGCCAACGACTGCATTTCTTGAATGCGAACACGGCGGACACCCTTTTCGATGGAAACGAGGGTTGGCCGCGACATGCCAATGACCTGCGCAGCCTCATCTTGTCGAATACCAGCGTTCTCGCGCGCCAAACGCAGCCGACGCCCAATCTCTTGAGCGCTCAGTTCATTCAGGTCTGCCATAGCGTCCTCCCTCCATCCAGCTCCTCAAGAAGCTTTGTTTTCCTTGGGCAGACAGAAATGCCTGCCATTCTTGCGCATGGCTCATGAGCAAGGCCTTCAACTTCCGCAGCGTTTCTGCGTAGCTCGCGCCGGTCGCCGCTGCGATCTCCCAAACATGCGCGCGGAGGTCGCTGTCGGGCAGGTCAGCCATCTCGGCTAGATGCTGAAGGTGGCGGGCGCCGACACTCCCGTACTCGGTCATGATGTCCCGGTCGGCCTTACGGGGCAGGCAAGACAGCGCCTCGTGCAGATCAGGGGAGCTCAGATCCGAGATGACATAGGCGTCCGGCTTCTCGGTGATTCCGGCCGCGTGCATGCTCAGGCGTCGAAGCAGGCAGGCCGCGCAGAGCCCGCACTGCTTTTTTCCTCCCTCCGTGTTCACGATCCGGCGGTTCTGCCAGCACGAGCGGGCACTCTTCAGGTCATCTTCGGCCTTGCCTGGAATCTCCAGAAAGGCGCGCAGCGTCTGCCCCTTCGTCGACCAAAGGCGCGGTTGTTCATAGCGAAGTTTGTGGTTCAGCACGGACTGAACGAAGCGTTCCATGCGTCGAAAAAACGTCGGATGGTTGCGGTAGTCCGGGTAGATGTTGTGCAGAGGGAGCAGGACTGGCCCAAGCGCACCTTGGCCGCTTTCCGGGACGATGACCTTCGTCAGGTTTGCGAGATGCGCGACGATCGCGGTCACCGCCGCGAACTGGAACCCGCGCGAACGGAAGCTGCTCTCGTTGCTGCGGTAGCCCTTCACCTTGAATGGTATCTGCGTGAAGTAGCTGTCTCCCTTCTTCCGCCGATTGCGGAAGTTGGCGACACGAATGCAAAGCCCTTCATCCTTCGCGCCGCTGAGTGCCGACACCGCCCGAGAGTCCAGCCCATCACTATAGGCGATGGCGAACGTCTTGGTCGTCGGGAAGTTCAATATCCCTTGCCGCTCTCCAATCGGGGAGCGGTTCTCAGCCTGCACAAACGTGAACTGCCAATCGTCACCCGTAAGGTGTCGCAGCACACTCACGAGCTCTTCCTGCACAGCAGGTTTCTGCCAGGTCGTCAGGTCAATCACCGGCATCGTGAAGTGAAGGTTCCGAGACCAGCCACGCGGGCGCTTCCAGCGACGGTCCGCGAATTCAATGGCGGCGCAGAGAACCAGCACATCGTAGTGCAACGGCTGGCACCCCTTGACATCTAAAGTGTCAAGGATCGCCGCATCAAAGGTAATCTGTCGCTCGATTGCGGCGGTAACAACGTTTGGCGATTTGATTCGGCCAGGTCTCTGCCCTTTTTCGAGAACATGCAGGTGCTTCGTCGGCGAGCCCATGATTTTGTGGTGCGCACTCACTCGTCAGGACCCTCATCTACGCCCGTCTTCTTCTGTTGTGCCTGCTTGAACGCGCGCTTATCGCCGTTGGTCAGCGCGTCACAGAGGCCGTTCCGGTCGATGCCCGCGAAGGTCTCGGCGTTCCGCTCAATACCCTTGCGGTAATCCTCCCGATTCATGTCACCGAGGTCGCGGGCGCGAATGCACTCTTCGTCCAGGCGATTCTTGGTGATGCCGATCCAATCCGCCACCGTACTTTGCAGCGCCCGATCAAGGGCCGCGTCGAGGGGCATCCGGTCGTGGAGGTTTGCCATCAGGTGCTTTTCGAGTATGTCGGTGAGCGGGGACTTCAGACCGCTCTCGAACAGCGTCTCCATCGACGACATGACGTCGAGGTCCATCTGTGGCCGCTCGGCGTGCCTCTTGATGGCGCTCAGAAGGCTACTGACTTCCGACACGTCCAAATCGCCGACCATGCTGTGGCAGGCTTGGACGATGCGTTCGTCTGCGCTCGCGGCGTCGCTCACAAGGTCCTTGCCATACTGTTTCCAGCGGCCACTGAGCTCTGCGTTTCTGAACGGTCCATCGGTCATGGCAGCCTCCTATGTTGGAATGATGGCATCAGAAGCTGACAAAGTCAACGTAATGCATGAATGGTCTGACATGAGGGGTTCAAGGCGTGCCGCTGAAGCACTGGGAAGGGGGAGGTCTCCCCCTCGCTTCAGCCTGCAAGCCGTCTTCCACTACCCCCTCTACAGGGTTGTGCCCCGTAACGCCCCCATCGCCGCCACATCAGGACCCGCGCTGACGCTGCCCGATGCGGCGGCAGCGGACGGCCCTCTGGGCCGGAGACGATCCTCTGATCGCGCCTTGGCGCGATACCCTCTTCTGCCAGCTTGTGCCGACCCCACCGGGCTTGCCCAAGGTCGCCGTCCGGCCTGCCCGCTCCATTCGGGCGGCTGACGCCGCCCTCCCGTGTTGGCCGGATGCCCCCTGACGGGGCGGCTCCCTTGGAGCCCGTCGGATGTCGGCGCGCCGCCGCCAGGCTCAATCCAAGCACGTCCTCGCACTCCACCGTCTGTCGTCGCTCGCCGCTGGGCAGAGGGTAATGCGCGGGGCGTGGGTGTCCTTCGCAGCTCAACGACTGAACGGAGGACTTCGGCCATGAGCCAGACCAACATCACACCAGACCATCGCAGCGCCTTCGAGGCGCTGACCAGCGGCGAGTTTTCCAACTTCGCCCTGTTCTCCTGCTTTGCGGACGGCCAGCCCGCCGCCGCCATCTGCGCCGTGAACGAGCAGGCGGGCGAATACCTCATCCGCCCGCTGTTCGTGTCGGTGACCGACACGATGCGCCTGACCGACCATGACGGACGGGAGGCAGGCCGATGAACCTGCTGACCGCTGAACAACGCGCCCGCATGCTGGCCAACGGGCGGGTTAACGCCGAACGCATGGCGGATGACGGCGATACCCAGGACTTCTGGCCTGTGGTGAAGCTGTTCACGCCCGACGGGGCGTGTACGTGGCTGCTGTCCGAACTCGACCCCGATGACGAGGACATCGCCTTCGGCCTCTGCGATTTGGGCATGGGATGCCCCGAATTGGGCAGCGTGCGCCTGTCGGAAATTGCTGCCCTGCGTGGCCGTCTTGGACTGCCCGTCGAGCGCGACCGCCACTTCAAGCCGACCAAGAGCCTGACGGCCTACGCCGCCGAGGCGAACGAACACGGGCGCATCTGCGCCTGACAACCCGCGCCCGCGTCACGGCGCGGGCGCTCACCCCATCGAAAGGAACCGAACCCATGACCATCGAAACCATCCCCTTCTCGAAACTCGCCCCGACCGAGGGCGCCAATCCCCGCCGCAGCATGGACGCCGCCGCCATCGAGGGGCTTGCCGCCTCGATCAAGGCGGACGGCCTGTTGCAGAACCTCGTGGTACGCCGCGACGGGCGGAAGTTCCGCATCGTTTCGGGCGAACGGCGCTGGCGCGCACTCGCCCTGTTGGTGGAGCGCGGCGACATCGGGAAGGACTATCCCGTGCCCGTCGAGGTGCGCGCCGATCTGACCGAGGCCGACGCTTTGCGTCTGGCCACCGTCGAGAACATCCAGCGGGAGCAGCTGCCCCCCATGGACGAGGCCGAAGCCTTCGCCCTTCTGTTGGGGCAGGGGGCGCGCCTCGAAGACGTGGCCGCGAAAGCGGGCGTGTCGGTCTTGACCGTCAAGCGCCGCGTGGCGCTGGCGAGCCTCACCGACGAGGTGAAGGCGCTTGTACGGGAGGGGGAAATCTCCCTTGCCGCCGCCGAGGCGCTGACGCTGGGCAGCGCCGAGCAGCAGCGCGCCGTCATCGAGCGGCTGGAAAGCGGCTATCGCTACGATGCCGACGACATCCGCGACTGGCTGACGGGGGAGAAACCCGCCGTGTCGCTGGCGATCTTTCCGCTGGAGCGCTACGAGGGCACGACCACGTCCGACCTGTTCGCGGACGAGGACAGCACCGTCTTCGACGATGCCGAGCAGTTCCTTCGGCTCCAGACCGAGGCCGTGGAGGCTTTGGCCGCGCATCACCGCGAGGCGGGTGCCGCCTTCGTGGACATCCTGACCGACAGCTACGCCGCATGGTGGCAGTATCGGGAGGCCGAGCAGGGCGAGACGGGCGGGGTGGTGATCCACTTCAAGCCGTCAGGCCGTGTCGAGGTGCGGGAGGGGCTCGCGCGCCGCGAGATGCGCCCCAGCGTGGCGGAAGACACCGCCGACCATCCCGCCGCGCCCAAGGAGAAGCCCGAATATACGGGCGCGGTCATCCGCATGGCCGCCGCCCACAAGTCGCTCGCCGTCATGGCGGGGCTTCTGGCAAACCCCCGTAAGGCGCTGGAGGTGGCCGTGGTGACCATGCTGAACGCCTGCGACTTCACGGCGCGGATGCGCCTCGATGCCCATCCCGCTTTGGGCTATTTCGCAGGCGAGGACGGCAAGCCCGAGACCTACGCCCAGGTGGAAGGCGCGGCGCAGGGGGTCATGGAGGCGCTCGACATCGCCGCCACCCTGACCAGCCGTTATCCGTCACCCGACCGTGGGGCATGGGAGACGCTCTTGCGTCCCCAGAAGGAGCCGCTCGCGCTCTACGAGGCCGTGACCGCCCTCGATGATGCCGCGCTCGATGCGCTGCATCTTCTCCTGACCACGCTGACCTTTGGTCAGGGCAACATGGACGCGCTGGACGCGGGCGCGAGCCTGTTCAACCGCGTGGCCAGCGATCTCGGGGTGTCGATGCGGGATCATTGGTGCCCTGACGAGGCGTTCCTCTCGCGCCGCCGGAAGGATCAGCTGGAGGCCATCGCCAAGGAGACGGGCGCAGTGACCCGCCTCGGGGCGCTCAAGGACTACAACAAGACGCAGCTGGCCGCTGCCCTTGCCCGTCACTTCGAGCGCTGTGCTGCCGATGACAAGCTGATCGCCGCCGATCTGAAAGCCCGCACCAATGCGTGGCTGCCTGAGGCCATGCGCTTCGGTGGGAGCGAGGCGGAGGGTGACGATATGGCCGAGGTCGAGGAAGTGGCCGAGGTCGAAGCCGACATCGAGGCCGATGACGCGATTGGCGACGGTTTCCCCACGCCCGCCGTCGAGGACGTGCAGACCCCCCACGCGGCCTGACCCGTCCTGCGAAGCCCGCCCATAGCGGGCGGGCTTCGTCCTTTCCTCATGTCGTCAATTCTTCATCCGACAGGTGTCCCATGCCCACCATCCTTGGCGCGCTCGCGCTCTTTATCCTCGCCGCCTACATTGCCCATGTCACGGGCAACC
This sequence comes from Rhodospirillales bacterium, assembly GCA_007695045.1. Taxonomy (GTDB): domain Bacteria; phylum Pseudomonadota; class Alphaproteobacteria; order Rhodospirillales; family Defluviicoccaceae; genus REEP01. The sequence goes on from REEP01000090.1 coordinate 14,707, forward strand.
CTGAGAACTTCCTCTGGACGATTGTCGCCGTGCCCTTCGTCCTGCCCGTCACGGCCATCGTGCTCTGGATCATCTGCAAGCTGCTGTCCGTCTTTCGCTGTCCGCCGTCACCCTGACGGACAGGGGCTATCGCCATGCCGATCATCGTGACCCTCGGGCTCATCATCCTCGCCGCCTTCGTCAGCACCCGAACCGGCAGCGCCGACGCCTTCATCGCCGTGCTGGTCGTCGCGCCGCTGGCAGCCTTGGGGCTGTTCTACGTCCTGCTCATCCTCGGTTGGATTTTCAGAGCGATCCGAAGCGGGTCGAAACCCCGCTGACCGAAGATCCCGTGTGCCGCATCGAGGACGGTGCGGCCAAGAGCCGACCCACAGCGCCGCCTCGCTCCCGTCAGGGGGCGGGGCGGTTTCTCGTTACGCAGGGGACGCGATCTGGCCGGAGGCCGTGAGGGGATGGAGGCCAATGGGCCGCGTGTCGCGTGAAGGAGGCCGAGGTCGCCAGCGCGTCTTGCCTCTGTTTGGCGCGGATCAGCCGCCCGCTCGCGTCCTTTCCTCTCATGGCCACATCTGAGCCCGTCGCCCGTCCCCGCAACGGCGCGCGGTCAGTTTCTTCCCCTGACCTGCGGTCATTCCTCGCGAGGCAAGAAACAGCCCGCTTGCCGTCTCCCACTGCGTTTCGCCCGCTTCGTGTCCCGGTCGGGGCTTCGCCCCTCCGCGCCTCTTGGGGTGCGGGACCGTGCTTCGACGGTCTCCGTCATGGGCCATGGAAAGGTCGCGATGGGCGCGACCGCCAGAACCAAACAAAGGAGACTTTCATCATGGCAACCATCGGCACCTTCACCAAGACCGACAGCGGCTTCACCGGCACCATCCAGACCCTCGGCGTCAAGGCCACCAAGGTCGCGATCACCAGCGTCGAGAAAACCGCAGACGCCGCCCCCGACTTCCGCGTCAAGGCGGGCACCGTCGAGATCGGCGCGGCCTGGCACCGCACCTCCAAGGGCGGCAACGACTACATCTCGGCCAAGCTGGACGACCCGAGCTTCGCCGCCCCGATCTACGCCAACCTGGTCGAGCAGGACAAAGGCTTCGCCCTCATCTGGAGCCGCTGACGACCCCGCCGCCCGCCGGGAAGGCGGGCGGCGTCGCCTCCCCCGATAGTTTGACGATTTAACGAATGGACGATTTCATCATGATCACGTTGACCGACACCCATCTGCACCGCCTGCACGCCGAGGCCGCACGCCTCGCCGAAGACGCCGACCGCCGCCTTGCCGCCGCCGAAGACAGCGACGATCCCGACGACTGGGATGCGTGGAAAGAGGCCGACGGCATCGCGACCGGCTTCAAGCTCGCCCTTCAGGCACTCGCCCGCGAGGCCGCCGACCCTGAGCCGACGCCGCCTGAACCCGCGCTCGCCTACGACGACTGGCGCGACGCCTATCGCCCCGTCTCGAACATGCTGCGCGCGGACGCGCCCTTCGACGGGCTGATGTTCGAGACCTTCGGCCCCGAACTCGACGCAGTCACCGCCGCTGACCCGGCCTGCGTCTGGACCATCGTCGATGGCGAGGACGAGAGCCTCTGGCTTCTCTCCGGCTGCCACTTCGTCAACCGGCTGGGCTATTTCATCACCGAGCGCCCGTGGAACGGCATCGAGCAACTGGAAATCCGCCTCGATTGAGGCGGGTTCCCGCGAGGCTACCCTTCGGTCGGACGCTACAGCGCCCGCGCCGAGGGCAGAACCCGCACCACCTCATCCAGCTCAACCCGCCACACCAGCACGGGCATCGATTGCGCCCCGTGGTGCCGCGCGAGATGCAAACGGTGCATGCCGCCGGCGATGACGATTTCACTGTTGTATGGGCGGATCAGCGGCGGCGTGACCTTCAGCCCCTGTGCCCAACGATAGGCAATGACGGCGGTCTTCGACCGATGCCGTTTCGCCCATGGGTCTTTGTTGCGCCCGCTTCCGTGCTGGAGCGCACCGTGCAGTTCGCCCTCAGCCCCAACGGCTGTGTCATGAGCCTCATCGACATCCGCCGTCCGGCCGACCAGGGGGAACACTGGTTCCTCGCCGCCTGAAGCGAAGTCGTTCCGCTCACCCCGCCCGCGTCACCCGCCGGGCGGGGTTTTGCTTGTTCGAAGGGACCCGCGCGGCGGCCGGAAGAGGACGCTTTCGCGCCTCTCCCCCGGTCGTCTCGCGCGGGGCAGGACATGGCTGCGCTGGTTATCCCTCGCGGCATCAGCGCTGGCGAGCTTCACGGCGGGTAACCTGAAAACCCCGCTGCGATCCACGCAGACCTCCGTACCCGCGGCGGCGAAACCCAGCCCGAAATCTGATGGCGTGCAAACAAAGGCTGCGGCTCGATCGAGCTTGGTCAAATGTCGCGGCTAGGCGAGGTCCGGTGTCACCGCAAGCGGGCGCGGCACAAGGTCCATTCCAGCGAGCAAACGGTCGAGCGCGCGGCCCGCGCGGGCGCGGGTTGCGGGCGGGTCGTCGCTTGCCGCGATCCACAGGGCCAAGTCGCCGAGCGCGGCATCGAGGATGCGCGCCAGTGCCTCGTCATCGCGCGGCTCGTCGCCGGAGTGGGCTAGAGCTGCGATGGCGGCGGTCAGCGCGGCCCGCGACGCCTCGCCGTCGAGGGCACTCGCCCGCGGACCCAGCACGGCGGGCGCATCGCGGAATAGGATACGTTGCAGGCCTGGATCGCAGGCGAGGTCCAGCCAGCCCTCGCACACCGCCGCCAGCCCCGTGGCCGGATTGGGCGCGGCTCGCCAGGCCGCCGTCAGTTGTGCGGCGATATCGTCCTCCAGCGCCCGCACGACGGCGGCGAAGAGGCCCTCCTTGCCACCGAAATGGTGATAGAGCGCGCCACGCGTCAGCTCGAGTTCGGCGGTCAGCGCCTCCGCCGCGACCTTGGCATAGCCCTGCGCGGCAAAGGCATCCCGTGCGGCCGCCATGAGGCGGGCGGTGGTGGCGGCGGTCATAGCGCGCTTTGTGCGCGGCGCGGCGTATTCGGTCATTGCGCCTCCTTGACATACACAGCGTATGCATCTATTTATTTCACATGCAGACTGCATGTATCCATTAAACCTGTCAATCGGAGCCTGCCATGACCGAACCCGCCATTGTCCCCGTGATCGTAGCCCGCGCCGGGCGCGCCGAGGACATCCCGTTCCTCGCCCGCATCATCGAGATCGCGTCCACCCCGCCCTTCCCGCAGTCGCCTTTGCGGCAGGTGCTCGACCCAGTGGACACGCCAACGCTGCCCTTCCTCGAGGTGGTGCTGGCCGAGGATGCCTTTGCCTGGGGTCTCATCGCGGACTTTGTGGTGCTGACGGTGGACGGCAACCCCGCCGCGGCCTGCGCGGTGTTCGTGCCAGACGCCGGAAACCGGCACCCGCTGCGGATGGACAGAATGCCCGCGGTCGCCGCGCGACTGGGGTGGGACGATGCCCGGCTACAGGCGTTTCGCGCGGCCTACGATTGCGTACACCGGTTCAAAATGAACGGTCGTTCCAATCCAAACTGAACATCGATTC